>CAYPDN010000178.1:0-8060 GCA_964409445.1 uncultured Granulosicoccaceae bacterium | reverse complement strand
CAAACTTCCATCAGCTTTTCGGTTCTGGGCTCAACACCTTTGGCAACATCAATCACCATTAATGCAGAATCCACTGCTGTTAGTGTGCGATAGGTGTCTTCCGAGAAATCTTCGTGACCCGGTGTATCAAGCAGATTAACAATGCGATCTTTATACGGAAACTGCATCACGGACGAGGTGACCGAGATTCCACGCTCCTGCTCCATCGCCATCCAGTCTGAAGTTGCATGGCGAGCCGCCTTGCGACCTTTGACGGTTCCCGCAAGCTGGATAGCGCCACCAAACAACAACAGCTTTTCAGTCAGTGTGGTTTTTCCGGCATCCGGATGCGAAATAATGGCGAACGTGCGACGCCGGTTTATTTCACTGGATAAGTTACTGTCACTCATAGGTTAGCGTTCGGTTCTTGCCTTTGCAGATACGGCCGGTTGAGATGAGGCCCGCATCAGATGCCACAAAACCCGTTATTGTAGCCCATTAGCCGGTAATTATCGCTAACCTTCTCAGTGTGCTGGGTACGAACGAGGTAGCCACCAACACGTCCGTGTCCTGGGATGCCAGCGAAAACCGAAGTTGCCGACATTACCCCTCCATAAAATCTGGAGTCCGCGTGAAGCGCTCAATCCATTTTTCTGTTTGATCAGCACCGACAGCGTCACCAGTCGATTTAGAGATCGTTCTCATCTTTGATGAGGCTTAAATCTCTGGACATCAACAGTGCATCCTCACGCGCACCGCTACTGGATTTTTTCTGTTTTTTACCAGTCGCAGGCTTGCAATCAGATTTACCACGACCGGATTTACAACGATAATAATTGTCTCGGCGGGAAATCTCGACAAAACCCATCGACTCGTACAACGCGATTGCACCATGGTTCGACTCACGCACCTCCAGAAACATGACTTTTGCACCGTTGATCATCACCGTTGCAATGCAGTGCCGCAATAGATCTTTGGCATAGCCCTGACCGCGATGATCCGGATCAACGCAGATATTCAGAATATGCGATTCACCCGCTGTTCCACTAGCAAAGGCGTAGGCACGAATTTCACCTTCCTCACGCAATACAAGCGAGTGATAACCGACCTTTAAACAGTCACGGATAAGTTGTTCTGACCACGGAAAGTCGTAACACAGATTTTCGATCCGCAGAACGTCGGGCAAATCAGTCACCTGCATGCCACAGATTTCCACAGTTATCTCAGCGTCAGTCATGAAGAGCGGTAATGAACTAGCCAAGCCATTTACGAAGTAGTTTTAAATCTTCCCATGCCGGGCGCTTTGCATCGGGATTATCGAGAAGATCCTGCGGGTGAAATGTCACCATTACAGGCGGCTGAAAACCAGACAGCCGGTGCTGAACCGAGCGCAACTGAGCCAGGCCGTTTGTGTCGCCACCAGTCTGCAGCATCAGGACAACGGCTCTAAGAGGCATTGAATCTCCAAGCGCGCTCAGTGATGTTCCGGCACTTGATTGCGTCACGCCTGCATGGAGCCACTGAGAATCATACACGTCAATCGCATTAAACATTGAACCAAGAAGCTTTAAGCATGCATCCGATAAAATTGAGTCCTCAGTAATAACAAGCAGCTCTGAGTTTTGTGCCTCGGTGTTCGATGTAACACTTAATCTGCGTAAGGCGGTACCAAATTCTGCTGCAGACAGTTGAGCAAGCTTGCGTGTTCCGTTGGTTTCAAGCGGCGTTGCAGCAGCTGAAGATATACCAGAGCTATTGTCAGTTACCGCATCCCGCGCCACCCACAGATCGATGTTCATAGCCCTTAGATACTGCTGATCAATAGCGCTTTGATTGTTCGACTTGTTCATTGATCGCACTCGGTCTTATTGGCTCTATTCTAATAAATTTTAATTTGGGTTTAACTTTTTTTGGGATCTATTTATTTGGGGGCTCAGCGCGTCGTTTTCGGCGCTTGAACCAACGGAACAGTTCAAACACCGGGCCTGAAAGTGCATAGACAATGAAGCCCGAAAACAAAACACCCGGCGGGTCGAGCGAGGTAAAAACAAATACCATTACCAGCATCAACATCACAAAGAACGGTACTCGTTTAGTACCGCCCAGGTCTTTAAAGCTGTAGTACTTAAAATTCGACACCATTAACAACGCGGCACCGATTGTCACTATCATAGATAAAGTCGTTACCTGACTACCGGTGAAACCGTTATCGTGAAAAACCCATACAGTGCATGTCACTGCGGCCGCAGCAGCCGGGCTTGCCAGACCTTTAAAGAACTTTTTGTCTGTGGTGCCAATCTGTACATTGAATCGCGCGAGGCGCAGTGCGGCACAGGCGGTAAACAAAAAGGCCGCCACCCAACCTGCCTGTCCGAAGCCCTGACGACTAACATTATGCAAAGACCATTCATACATAATGAGTGATGGCGCAAGACCAAATGAAACCATGTCAGAGAGGCTGTCATATTCGGCACCAAAAGCACTGGATGTGTTAGTTAAGCGCGCGATCCGTCCGTCCAGTCCGTCGAGCACCAAAGCAACAAGCACCGCAATGGCCGCGTGTTCGAAGCGATTGTTGATCGCTGCAATAATTGCATAGAAGCCCGCAAACAGCGCTGCCGTTGTGAAGAGGTTAGGCAGCAAATAAATGCCGCGGCCCTTCTTGTCCTGCTCTGGTGTTGCGCTCATCTGCTCTCAGAAATGGCGGAATTCTTAAAAGTGCCGACAGTATTGGTCAGCGTAATGGCTATTACAACGACCCCGGCTGCGGGATGCAACCGGAGATTTGGAAAACTTACCGAACAATTGCCGACTACAGCCGCGGTACCAGGAGTCTACGCGGCAGACTCCTAAACCTTCAAGCCACGCTCACCGCGTGCTATACCGGTAGCGCCGGATCGCACAACTTCGAGAATCTGCTCGTCGCCTACCGTCTTCACAAACGAGTCGAGCTTTTCGCTGTTACCCGTAAGCTCTATTATAAAGGTACTTTCAGTGACATCGACGATCTTGCCCTTATAAATATCTGCCAATCGCTTGATCTCCTCACGCTGAGGTCCGGATGCTCGCACTTTGATCATCATTAACTCATAGGCAACATGTGCAGCCTCAGTTAAGTCGACCAAACGAACAACATCCACCAGCTTGTTCAGCTGCTTGGTGATTTGCTCGACAGTGCGATCATCGCCACTGGTCACAAGTGTGGTACGTGACAAAGTCGGGTCGTTAGTCGGCGCTACGGTTAACGACTCAATATTGTACCCACGCATGCTGAACAGTCCGGCAACGCGTGACAATGCACCGGACTCGTTCTCCAACAACATTGAAATAACATGTTTATTAGCTGACATCAGTTCAATGCTCCCGCTTTCGGGTGCATACGCATCTGATGATGACCCTTACCGGCTTCGATCATCGGATAGACGTTTTCTTTATCGTCTGTCTGGAAGTCAAGGAAAACCAGCTTGTCCTTCATTGCGAACGCTTCCTTAAGTGCACCTTCTACATCTGCCGGGTTTTCGATCTTCATACCGACGTGATTATAGGACTCTGCAAGCTTTACAAAGTCCGGCAGAGCATCAACATAGGAGTGCGAGTAGCGCCCTTCATACTGGAATTCCTGCCACTGGCGCACCATGCCAAGGTAGCGATTGTTAAGGTTAATAACCTTGACCGGCAAACCGTATTGCATTGCAGTCGACATTTCCTGCAAACACATCTGAATACTTGCCTCACCGGTTACACAGGCCACATCCGCTTCCGGGAACGCCAGCTTCACACCCAGTGCTGCAGGCAAACCAAACCCCATCGTGCCAAGACCACCAGAATTTATCCAGCGCCGCGGTTCATCAAATCGGTAGTACTGAGCGGCCCACATCTGGTGCTGGCCAACATCCGATGTTACATAAGCTTCGCCATTGGTAACTTCACACAATTTCTCAACCACATACTGTGGCTTGATAACTTCTGTACTGTGCTCGTAGGCCAGACTTTTAACATCTCTCCATTCATTGATTTGCTTCCACCATGCAGCAATGTCTTCAGGATTGGCTCTGCGGCTGTCCTGGGCAAGCAACTCAAGCATGCGCTTTAATACCACTTTTAAATCTCCGACTATTGGAACGTCTACGCCAACATTTTTAGCAATAGAAGTCGGATCTATATCAACGTGGATGATTTTCGCATTGGGACAAAAATGCTCTACTTCACCAGTTACACGATCATCAAAACGCACCCCGACAGCAAGCAACACATCGCAGTTATGCATCGCCAGATTCGCTTCATAGGTACCATGCATACCCAACATGCCAATAAACTGATTGTCCGAGGCCGGATACGCACCCAGTCCCATCAATGTATTGGTAATTGGATAACCGAGCTCACGAGTCAGCTGACGCAACTCCTCATGCGATTCACTCATCAACACACCACCACCGGCGTATATCATCGGTTGTTTCGCCTGTGCAAGCAGTTCTACCGCTTTGCGTACCTGGCCAACATGCCCGCCGCTGACCGGTGCATAGGAGCGCATGGTAATGTCGGTCGGGTATTCGTAGGGAATCTTTACGTTTGGTGCAGTGAAGTCCTTCGGGATATCCACCACCACAGGCCCGGGCCTGCCGGTTGTTGCCACATAGAACGCCTTCTTCATCACTGTGGCAATCTCGTCCGCGCTTTTAACCATGAAGTTGTGCTTTACGCAGGGACGCGTGCAGCCAATAGCATCAACTTCCTGAAAAGCATCAGTGCCAATGAATTTTGAAGTCACCTGACCGGTAATAACCACCAGCGGAATGGAATCGAGATGGGCTGTGGCAATGCCGGTAATCGCATTGGTTGCACCCGGACCTGAAGTCACCAGTACCACACCCGGCTTGCCGGTCGCACGGGCATAGCCATCTGCCATGTGCGTCGCACCCTGTTCGTGCCGTACCAAAATATGCTGGACTTGCTGTTGTCTGAATATCGCGTCGTATATGTGCAGCACTGCACCACCCGGGTAGCCGAATACAAACTCGACTCCTTCGTCCTGCAATGACTGAATTAAAATCTCACCACCGGATAATTCCACTGTGATTTCTACCTTAAGATATAGCTATAGTTAGGGGTTAATTTTCAATGCTGTATACAGCAATTCCGCCCGCACAGTTCTCTGCGCGCAACCTAATTACAAATGCAAAGCTAAAATCTTTGCACAGGCGGCACCTGTGATGTCGGCGTAGTGGGTGAGAAGCCGACCCTCGCAGTATGCTGCGGTGACTACGGGCCGCTGATCAACACGGTCTGCCGTCACAAGTTCGCTCGGAATTAACGAAGGGTTTGGCGATTCTTTGTCGCCGAATACAGAATATGACATCTAGACACATCAACGTCTAGTCTACTGACGCAAATATCGCCTCATCTATGCACTTATGCACTGTTGTTGGTTGACTCAACTGCCACGACACCTTCTGTTACACACTTTGGACAGCCGAGTCATCATTTTTGTCTGGTTAAGGACGCAGAGTGTCACAGCTTGATACACTGAGTGCCGATAACAATGGAACAAGCAACCGGTCTGTCACTCTAACCCCATGATGAATAGCCGTTTTCACACAAAATTGTTAGCCGCCGCCCTGCTTACCAGCACATTGCTGATGAGCGTTGAAACTTCTGTCGCCTATCCGAAGCTGAATTTACCGCAGATGGGCGAGCCGGCGGACCTTGTCATGTCTCCTCGAGACGAAAAAAGAATCGGCCGCGGCTTCATGCGCCAGATCCGCACCCACCTCGATCTGGTAGAGGACCCGGAAGTTAACGATTACGTACAACGACTCGGCAAGCGACTGGTTGGGACCCAGCCGGGCATCAATCCGAATGATTTCACATTTTTTGTGGTCAATAACCCGGAAATAAACGCCTTTGCCATACCGGGTGGTTTCATTGGCATAAACAGCGGACTGATCACCGCAGCTAATAATGAGTCGCAACTGGCAAGCGTCGTTGCGCACGAAGCAGCCCATGTGTTGCAGCGACACATTGCCCGCGCCCATGCAAGCCAGGGTAATCAGAGTGTGAAAACAGCAGCGGCGATTCTGGCGGCAATCCTGATTTCTCAATCATCACCGGAGGCCGGACAAGCAGCACTGCTGACAGGTCTGGCCGCTTCGCGCCAGTCCGCCATCAATTTCACACGCAGCAACGAATACGATGCTGACCGCCTGGGAATACAGCTACTTTCAGACGCTAACTACAACCCGCGCGGTATGGTCGATTTCTTTGAAGTGCTGCGCCGACGCATTGCGCTCAACACCACTGAACAGCTCGAATTTTTGCGAACTCACCCGCTGACTAATAACCGTATTTCAGAAGCGCGCAATAATGCCGAACGACTGCAGAATCCGGTTGGCATACAGGACTCAACAGATTTCCAGTTCCAGCAGATGAAGCTGCTGGTACTGCACTCGGACAATCCTTCATCAATGCTGCGCGCGCTGCAGAAAGGGCATATCAGTAAAAGTGAGTCGGCGCGACTGTACGGGCAAATACTACTTCACCTCAATTCTGGCCGCGCTAATAAGGCAACCGCTGCTGCCGAGCAACTATTGGCCATACAACCACACAACAATTCAGCAAAACTTGCCGCCGCACGCGTTGCCCTGGAGACCCGTGACTATGATCGCGCAGAGTCTTTGCTGACCTCAGTCACAGACATCCACCCCGATTACTACGCAGCCACAGACACACTGGTCGACACACTGATAAAACAGCGGAAAACGAAACAAGCGGAACTCGCAATACGTCAGTACCTGCGAAGTACATCACAACCCGTTTCTGCGGTATACCGTAAATACGCGCAAGTGCTACAACAAAATAACCAGCTCACTGCGGCACATGAAGCAATGGCTGATTATTACTTCTCCCTTGATGAGGCCCGCGTTGCCATGGGTCAGCTGGAACTTGCTCTTAAATCCGCAGACGAAGACTCTACTGCTTCCTCACGTGTAAATGCCCGGCTGCAGGAAGTGCGAAGAGCACTGGTTAAGTAAGGTTCTCAAATGTAATTGCGGGATTCGTTGTACCAGTTGGACTCGCAACTAATACAGCCCTCTCAACGCAGTACTGCTCTTGTTGAAAGAGCCATTTCAATGTCTGCGACCTTTCTCACTCAACACCCGGTTTAAGCTAGCAGCGGATGCATAGTTACCGCTCTAACTTGCTTTGCTGCTGTTCTGAAAAAGTAACGCGATCTACCAAGGGCTGGTGTCGAAAACAAGCGTGGGTTTTAGTGCGTCTGAAGAGTGAGCCGCAGGGATGGGAAGAATAAAACACCATAGACCACAGGCCTGCCTGTATAGAGAAAAACACCAGGCAAGTGCAGTACAACAACTCAAGGATAAAAGCGCCTGCAGAAGTTGCAGACGCTTAGGGTTTTACAGTTGCGGACCCGCAGCAACCAATGACTTGCCTTCAGCCGTATCAGTATAGCGTGCAAAGTTTTCAATAAACTGCGCCGCCAGATCACGAGCTTTCTTGTCCCACTCATCTGCATCACTATAGGTTTGACGCGGATCAAGGATACCGTCAGACACACCAGTCAGAGAGACCGGAACCGCCAGTTTAAACACAGGCACTTCGATTGTCTCTGCGTCATCAATTTCACCACTAAGGATGGCATCGATGATGGCGCGTGTGTCTTTTATGGAAATACGATCACCTGTACCGTTCCAACCGGTGTTTACCAGATAGGCGGTGGCACCGGAGGCATCCATACGCTTTACCAGTTCTTCACCATAGCGCGTCGGGTGAAGCGTCAGGAACGCAGCTCCGAAACAGGCAGAGAAAGTTGGTGTAGGTTCAGTCACACCACGCTCAGTGCCTGCAAGCTTGGCAGTGAAGCCAGACAGGAAGTGATACTTGGTTTGCTCAGGGCTCAGACGCGACACCGGTGGCAATACACCAAACGCATCAGCCGACAGGAAAATAACCTTGTTGGCATGACCGCCTTTGGAAACCGGAGTCACAATGTTTTGAATATGATCAATCGGGTACGAAACACGTGCATTTTCAGTTTTGGAAGGATCATCAAAATCGATTTTGCC
>CAYPDN010000177.1:0-8065 GCA_964409445.1 uncultured Granulosicoccaceae bacterium | reverse complement strand
ACCAAATGGAACTTTCTACCATTCAGACCCGGTTTGGTAGGCGGCCATTGCATCAGTGTTGACCCCTACTATCTGACCCACAAAGCACAGGAGATCGGATACAACCCGCAAATAATTTTATCCGGCAGAAGAATCAATGACCAAATGGGGCCGCACATAGCAGACACCGTAGTAAAGATGATGACAAAACGTCGCATACACGTGGTGTCTGCAAAGGTATTGATCCTCGGGTTAACGTTTAAGGAAAACTGCCCTGACCTTCGCAATACTCGCGTGATAGATATCATCAAAACACTAGAAAGCTATCACGCTGACGTAGAAGTTTATGATCCGTGGGTTGATCCAATAGAAGCTGAGAACGAATACCAAATCACTTTGCAGACTGAGCTTAATGACAACACATACGACGCCATCATCCTTGCGGTATCTCACAAAGCATTTACAGAGCTGGGTGTGGACGCTATCCGAAAACTAGGCAAGCAAAGCCATATACTCTATGACATCAAAAGTCTGTTTCCGAAAGACAAGGTCGACGGCAGACTGTAGGCCGATCCCTAAAGTCGATCAGCGCTTAATAATTCAGCTATTTTTCCTGGTATCTGAGCGACGGCTATGAACTGCGCAGTGTCGCCAAGGCTACTCGAAGGTTGTCACGCCAGTGAGGCGCAGTAATTCCCAATGCCTGCCAAGTACTTGTCTTATCCAACACAGAATTTGATGGACGAGTAGCGGGCGTTGGAAAATCCGCTGTAGTCAGAGGGTTGATTGGAATTGACTTACTCAGAATGCCCAGTTCCAGCGCCTCTTCCTGAATAGCAACCGCAAAGTCATACCAGCTCGCTACACCGGCATCTGTCCAGTGGAACACACCGGCCAGTTCTTTATTCAACAAAGTCCAACAGGCTGTCGCCAAACCATGCACATAAGTAGGCGTACCGATCTGATCTGCGACAACACCCAGAGAATCTTTTTCCTGCATGAGCTTAAGCATGGTCATCACAAAATTACTGCCACCTGAATCGTAGACCCAGGCCGTACGCACGACAGCGGCCTTGGCCTCATGCGCTGACAATACCTCTTGCTCGCCATCTCTCTTTGTTACTCCGTAAACACTCAACGGATCTAATGCATCGTCTGTGCGATAAGGTGCACCAGCATTACCATTGAATACAAAATCGGTAGAAACATGCACCATCGGTATTGACCGTTCAGCAGCTACGATCGCCAGATTTTTAGGGCCATCGGTATTTCCAGCTCTGGCCAGATCCGATTCCGCTTCAGCCTTGTCTACCGCTGTATAGGCCGCAGCATTGATGATCCCCTCAGGCGAATTATCGCGGACCCACGCATTTACACTTCCGGCATCAGAAATATTTAGCACCTGCCGGTCAGCGACAATGGCTACGCACTCGTCCGGTACGTGTGCTGCTAACGCCCTGCCAAGCTGTCCGTTGGCACCGGTGATTAGAATTTTTTTCATAATCTTCAGTGAATGCTCTTAAAAATGAGGTGCATCAGCAAACGCCAACCCATTCGCATCTTTATCAGAGAGTGACGGTTGTTGGCCGTCAACCAACGGCCATTCTATTCCGACTGTAGGATCATCCCATGCCAGCGATTGCTCATAATCAGGCGAGTAAATATCAGTACATTTGTAAATGAAATCTGCAGACTCGCTGATCACATAGAAACCATGTGCAAATTGTTCTGGTACCCACAACATGCGATGATTTGATTCACTAAGCTCAACCCCTACCCACTGACCAAACGTAGGTGACGCTTTTCGAAGGTCAACTGCAACATCAAACACAGCTCCAGAAGTCACTCTAACAAGCTTGCCTTGAGTATTTTCTGTTTGATAGTGAAGACCGCGTAAAATACCGCGTGCGGAACGACTGTGATTGTCTTGCACGAATTCTACCGGCAAATTGCTATCGGCAAATGTTTGCTTGTTCCAGGACTCCATGAAAAACCCGCGTTCATCTCCAAATACCGCAGGCTCTAATATTTTTACATCAGGAATGCGAGTATCAATAATTTTCATATTATATCTTCTGAATTCTATCGAGCTTAGCTCGCTTGAACTTACCTATCAAACTCAGTAACCAAACACAGATCACGCCAATTAGAAAGCCCGTTATTGCACCTGTACCGTCTACAACCAGATCTGTCATCCGAGTTGTTCTTCCCTCAACCATCATCTGCAACACTTCTGTCACCAGCGCAAATACCGCAATGGAACTTATCGCAAATAAAACTCCTAATTTTCGCCAGGCACAACCAGCAAGTATTCCCAGGCCAGCAAAAACTAAAAAGTGACCTATTTTGCTAACTACTCCACCGGGTAAAACTACACCCTCACCAAACGCCCGGTTCAACAGACTACGCGAACTCTCAATAATACTTGCCGGCATCATCGTTACTAGTTTCTCATTTAAACCAGTTATTATTGCCTCTGGCAGCAGTGCACCCACCACCGCACACAGAGCCAACGCAGCCACTACGGCTAACTGATAAATACTAGCTGCTCGAAATATAACGACGGCAACAATCGCAGCAAGTACCACCCATGCAACAACCAGGGAAATTTTCATATTCTTATAGAACGGAACCTCTTGCAGACGCGACATAACCGGGTTAGCAAAAGTAAGTTCTCCCCCTGAGCTGTAGAGACGAAATGCAATATCCACACTGCTAAGCTCATCTCTAACCAGAAAAGTTTCTGAATATGACTGCAAGGGCTTTGATCCCTGCAAGTTCTCAAACATTCTGGCCCCAACGCGATCGCCGTTGTGGTCATAATATATTACGACGATGCTGCCACCATGCCATTCCTCATCACCAGTTGGAACAACATCCTTTACTGCTGCATCAAATTCAAACCGATGGAATGCTGTTGAGTCTATTTTTACTTTCTGAAATACTTTATGGCTGGCGCCAGGTGCGTTAGTAATTGTGAGACGATTTCCCTGAAAGCTAATAGCATCCGTATCACCACCCTCCCAATGGGTGCCGCCAAATAGAAACTGGTTGTCCTCAAGTAACTGTTCTTTTTCAACGTAGAACCGATCTACAGTATTCAGAGAATACATCGTTACAACTGACAGCATCAACGTGCATACCAGCACAACCCACTTAGTCATACAGATCCGAAGTATTTCTATTTGCGATTTTAATTTTCAACCCGGCCAACCTTTCGACTAGCAATAATTCACAGTTTACCAGCACAATGCGTTGCACACTAAGCCAGGTTGTTACGCTGTCATACCCTAACAGGCGTGGTTAACTCACAGTTAACTCAGGCGGCCTTTAGCTGGGCTGCTTGTCGGAGCGGCTCCCACCAACGAGGATTCTCAAGGTACCAGTCAATAGTCTTCGCAATACCTGTCTCAAAAGTTTCAACCGGCTGGTAGTTTAACTCATCGTTTGCCTTGTCCGGGTTTATTGCATACCGGCGGTCATGACCTCGTCTGTCATCCACGTACTGGATTAAACCGATGCTTTGCTTACCATTTGCAACCGGAGCATCAGGGTAGCGGGTACATAACTCATCACTGGCTTCCATGCGCTTGTCTATCTCTGCGCATAGTAAGTTGACAATATCTATGTTCGCCCACTCGTTGATTCCACCAATGTTGTAGGTTTCCCCCACTACACCCTGGCGAATCACTTTATCAATACCGCGAGCATGGTCTTCCACATATAACCAGTCACGGATCTGTTGGCCATCACCATAAATTGGTAGTGGCTGATTGTTCAGAATATTGGTAATAATGAGTGGAATGAGTTTTTCCGGAAAATGGTACGGACCATAGTTGTTAGAACAATTGCTGGTACTGACCTGCAAACCAAAAGTATGCAAGTAAGCACGTACTAAATGATCGGATGCAGCTTTACTGGCTGAGTAGGGAGAATTCGGCGCGTACTGGGTGGTTTCGCTAAAGGCTGGATCGTGCGGACCAAGAGCACCATAAACTTCATCAGTAGATACATGGTGAAACCTGTGCTCAGATACTGATGCCTCATCTATCCATACTTGTCGGGCCGCTTTTAACAAGTTATGAGTGCCAATAATATTGGTGTCAATAAAAACATCCGGGCCACTTATCGAACGGTCAACGTGACTCTCTGCTGCAAAGTGCACCAATGTATCGATCCGATATTCACGTAGAATATTTTCCACCAAAGGCTGGTCGATAATATCTCCCTGCATAAACTTGAAATTTGAATTGTCTTTCAGACATTCGAGGCTCGCAACGTTACCAGCATAGGTCAATGCATCCAACACAACTACAGTATCCTCGGGATACTCTCGAAGCCAATAATGGACGAAATTTGCACCTATGAAGCCGGCACCACCTGTTACCAGAAGCTTTTTCATACTGGGTTCTGCTCACCAAAAAATGATTTCACTAACACAGCACATTTCAAACCAGTTAATTCACCGTAAATTTGCCGCAAGTCGTGCGTAAACAGCCTCCGTGTCAACGCAATGACAATCCAACCGGCTCCGCACGGAATCGAGCCACAACGCGATAGTTGCGACTAACTAGGCAACCGCGTCGCACATGACTTCCTGAACAATGGCTGCTGAGTCAGAACATTGATCAGGAGTAATGCCTGGGTGCACATTTAACATTACGCTCGTGTTGCCCAGCTCGTGGGCGACAGGCAGAAAAGGCTGCTCGCCATATAGGTCGACAAAAGCTTTTTCCCTATATATTTCCGGGCATGTACCAGTAAAGCAGGGAACCCCACGCGAGTGAATTTCAGCAACAACCCGATTCCTGTCCCAATCTGGCTTGAGCTTTTCCGGTTCGATGAAAAGATAGTACTTATAGCATGCATGAAATGCCGAGTTATCCGGCACGGTTACCCGCATCCCTTCGACCTGAGCAAGCTCGTTATTGAGTGCCGCAACGTTAGCACGCCTCTGCGCCACCCAATCGTTTAACTGACCTAGCTGAAAGCGACCCAGCGCAGACTGCATTTCAGTTAAGCGCCAGTTGGTACCGATTGAATCGTGAATCCACTTAAAGGCGGTTGAAGTAGAAGGCTCTAAGACTTTTTCAAATGATTTACCATGGTCTTTAAAAGACCACATTTTTTTGTACAAAATTTCATCATTCGTGGTAATCATTCCACCCTCACCTCCGGTGGTCATAATTTTATCCTGACAAAACGACCAGGCGCTTATATCACCAAAAGTACCAACCGACTGCTCATTGAACCGAGCCCCGTGGGCCTGCGCGCAATCTTCAATAACATAGATATTGCGACTTTTAGCCAGCGCCATGATCGAGTCCATATTGCATGGCCAACCCGACAGATGGACACAGATAATCGCTTTAGTTTTATTAGTCAGCGCAGCTTCTATCGTTTCAGCGGTAATGTTTTGCGATTCACGATCAACATCAGCAAATACTGCACGTGCACCAGCATTCACTACCGTAGAAGCAGAAGCTATGAATGACCTCGAAGTAACAACCACTTCATCACCAGCACCAACACCCAGTGCGTAAAGCGCCAGGTCGAGGGCGAGCGTACCGTTAGACAATGCAATGGCATAGTCAGAGTCAAAATGGGCAGCGAACTCTTGTTCAAACAGGCGGGATTCCTGACCAGTCCAATAGTTCACTTTGTTAGACAAAAGCACGCGACTGACAATGTCAGCTTCTTCGGCAGAATAGTTAGGCCACGTCGGAAAAGCAGTCATGATAGTGGTTCAGGTAACGGGGCCTTTATACTAGAGTCTGGCTACCACTGATTCAACTGACTGGCTCAGGCTCTTCCATTTTTGGAGAAATTTTCGCGGGTTTAGCAAACCGATTAGGTTTATAGCCATCAACCACTGAGCGCAGCTGATCAATCATTTCATCATCAGGATTTGCCTGCATTGCTTTGTCGAACTGCTGTAGCAGCTTTGAAAGCTCCGGCCACTCGATAAACCCTTCTTTGGCTCGCGAAATTTTCGGATGCTTAGTAGCTATAGCTGTTTCATCGATCAGAAGTTCTTCGTACAACTTTTCTCCTTCACGTAAACCGGTATACAAAATTTCGATTTCACCTTTCGGGTTGGTTTCGTCTTTCAGAGTTTTACCATGAAGATAGATGAGTGATTTGGCCAAATCAGCTATCTGTACCGGCTGCCCCATGTCCAGCAAAAAGACATCACCGCCTTCACATAAAGCACTCGCTTGAATTACGAGCTGTGCCGCTTCAGGTATAGACATAAAATAGCGCACGATTTTTTCGTGCGTTACCGTCACCGGACCGCCACTTTCAATTTGTTCAGAGAATTTTGGCACCACAGATCCGGATGAACCAATCACATTACCAAACCGGACAATGCTGGTACAGGTATAACCCGTACCCTGTGCGGCCTTCGCTTGCACTACCATTTCTGCAACCCGCTTGGTTGCACCCATTATGTTGGTAGGGCGCACAGCTTTATCAGTACTAATCAGCAGAAAATTCTCAACCTGATTCTCGATAGCCGCTTCAACGGTAGCAAGACTGCCAAAAATGTTGGTTCGTATAGCAGGCTGCGGGTTGCTCTCCACCATCGGCACATGTTTGTACGCTGCCGCATGAAAAAGTGTTTGAACACCGTAGGTACGAATGGTGTGGGTTAGTTCATTTTTGAAAACGACATTGCCGAGAACACAATGAACCGGCACCTGTGCGAGCTCCTGACCAAGCTCTTTGAGATCACTATCAATCTGGTAAAGAGCTGCTTCCGAGACATCGAACAATACCAGCGCAGTAGGTTCAAGCGGTAGAATCTGTCTACACAACTCGCTGCCGACTGATCCCCCTGCTCCGGTGACCATAACCACTTTTCCGGTAATATTCTTACTCATCAAAGTGGTATCAGGCGCTACAGGTTGCCGGCCTATGAGCTCTTCCAGCGGTAAAAGTTTAGCGTCGCGGGTAGTTACGCGATTCGCCATAATATCGTCTATGGATGGCAACGTTTGAACCCTGCAATCAAAATTTCGTAGTGATTCCAGCAACTGCTTCATATGAGCGCCGCTAACAGAGGGAATCGCCATGAGAATAGTTTCTATTCCCAGGGATTTGAGTTTACCGGGTGTTGCCGGATCCTGAGGGTCCAGTACTTGCGCTTTAGATAACATCCTGCCGTGATATTTCTTGTCATCGTCAAGCCAGACCACCGGTTGAAAGTCGACACCGTTACGACAAATCTGCATTACCTGCCGGCCGAGGGCGCCAGCTCCATAAATTGCAATTGGCTCTCCTGCATCTCTGGTGGCATCCGCTGCAAGCCCTTTCCACAAATGTCGTGCACCGGCACTAAATACTAAAAGCACCAGACCGTAAATTATAAAAATGGATCGCGGGTTGGGGTCAGGTTGCAGCAAGTATAGAGTGATCACCGCAACCACAGATGACAGCATGACTCCCTTCATCAGCGGAGCAAGTTCATCCATACCGCTAAAACGGATGACCATGTTGTAGACGCCCATTCGGGAAAATAAAAATACTGTTGCTAACGGAATTACAAGGAAGGCGGGCCAAAGCTGAGCGACGTCAACTGTTGATAATCGCAGCAAATTCGCTATTGCGAGCGCCATAAAAGCAAACATCACATCCAGGAATCTGGCAAAGTTTTGCTTTTTATTTTTTTCGAGGCTGTTTAGCTTATCCGCAAACCGGTTAAGCCTTCTGTTGAAGCCCTTACGCTGAGACATAAATTGGTGATTAAAAATCTCGGTCTTATGCGAAAATAAGCCGCATGTCGACCCTAAAGTTGCACTCTCATCCAAACCGGGTTTGCTCTGCAATTTCGTATTGCCACAGAACTCCTTTCCCTGATCGATCGAATTCACTCCCACATTACTCGCTAACTCGCCCATTCTACTACCTTCCATGATAATTTAGACGAAACTCTAAAACCAAAGTACACATCTCAATTTACGCTTTTCGTTACAAGCCACTGCCCGATCACTAAAGAATAGACCGATAAAGCAACTTCGTCAACGTCATGACACAAAAATAAATATATTGGGTAATTGACTTCATATGCTAATAAGGACGCGAC
>CAYPDN010000176.1:5327-8065 GCA_964409445.1 uncultured Granulosicoccaceae bacterium | reverse complement strand
CCACCGGATCCGGACTGGATATCAACAAACGCACTGTTTTCGTCCTGCTCACCGCTGAACATCCGTCTGAATTCAAGCGTCGCTATTTGCCCTTCCAGTGATTCGAGATCCTGGTTGACGGAATTGAGAGTATCTTCATCGTCTTCCTCTGCAGCCATCTGCACCAGCTCTGCGCAATCGTCGAGGCCACTGGCAAGATTGCTGAGCAAGCCGACAATCGATTCCAGTGCAACCCGCTCTTTGCCTAGCTGCTGCGCGCGCTCTGGCTCATTCCAGACTGCAGAGTCCTCGAGTTCGCGCATGACTTCATCAAGCCGCTCGCTCTTGGTCTCAAAGTCAAAGGTACCCCCTCAGCGCATCGCCGCGCTGCCGAAGATCTTCGATTTTGTTTACTGTCGGATTAATTTCCATGGGGCTTGTAGTTTGATGTTCTAACGCTGCGTGAAGTTTACAACAACCGGTGAGGCACTGCGCTTTTGATTTAGCCAGTATTTATTCATCAGAACTGAATCAAAACGGTTAGCCAGACTCAGTGGCCTTCGCGTCTCGTCCCCGGACAGCCAGCTACGCCGGCTCCAGATACTCGATCAGCAATTGCAGGCTGTTGGTGTTGCGATAGTGATTGACATCAAGTCGATACACTGCACGCCAGCAGTCACTCTGACGATTATCAATCTGGCGATTAAATGCCATAGCCGGCAGCTTACTTTTACCATCAACACGACGAATCAGCATTTTACTGTGGTTATTGCCAACAATACGCACAGACTCAATATGAAATACACCATCAAATGTTGGTGCTTCAAATGCCTGCCCCCAGGGTTGTAAAAACTGCATCAACTCGGCATTTTCAAGATTGAGTTCTTCGTCCTCAAGCTCTCCATCAGTCAGCCACTCACGGGTTGGTGGCAAGCCACCGAACTTAAGTGATACGCGTTCATTAAAAGCTTTTGCAAATGACTCATAATCTGATTCATGCAATGTCACACCAGCCGCCATTGCATGGCCGCCAAACTTCTTCAGCATACCGGGGGAAGATGCGACTATTTCCATTAGTATATCGCGGATATGAATGCCCGCTATCGATCGACCTGATCCTTTCAACGTTCCATCTGCAGTGCGTGCAAATGCAAATACTGGTCTATGACATCGCTCTTTAATTCTACCGGCAACAATACCTATCACACCTTCATGCCAATCGGGCTGATAAAGCGCAAGCGCTGCGGGTAGTTCGCCATCGAGTTGTAACTTGTCAATCTGCATCTCTGCCTCAGCATTCATACCCGTTTGTATCGCACGGCGCTGACTGTTGATCTGGTTAAGCTCTGCGGCATGCCGTTGCGCTGTCTTATCATCATCTGCCAACAAGCATTCAATACCGACAGTCATGTCGGCCAGACGTCCGGCCGCGTTAAGCCTTGGTGCTATAAAAAACCCGAGGTCCTGAGTGAGACACCAACCCTGCCGACGCCCTGCGACTTCAAACAGTGCTTTAATACCCGGGCGCGTTGCATCGGCACGAATGCGTTTAACACCCTGATCAACAAGGATACGGTTGGTCCTGTCGAGTGGTACAACATCGGCAACCGTACCAAGAGCCACCAAATCAAGGTAGGCAGCCATGTTCGGCACGGAGATATTGTGTTGTTCAAACCACTTAAGCTTTTGCAAGCGTCGACAAAGCCCTGTCATTACATAGAAAATAACACCGACGCCACAGATATTTTTTGCAGGGAAGCTGCAGTCCGACCGATTTGGATTAACAATCGCATTCGCGTCGGGCAGTACTTCAGGTGGCAGATGATGATCAGTCACCACCACAGTGACTCCTGCTTTTACGGCTTTTTCCACACCTTCATTGGAGGCAACGCCATTGTCTACGGTGAGTATTAAATCCGGTTTGGACTGCAACGCCACATCAACAATTTCGGCAGACAATCCGTAACCATATTCAAACCGATTGGGCACCAGATAGCTCACATCAACAGCCATACTTCGCAGCACATGTGTTGCCAGAGCTGTACTGGTCGCCCCGTCCGCGTCGTAGTCTCCGACAATAAGTATTTTGTTTTTATTGGTTACTGCGTCAGCGAGCAGGCTTACAGCGGTATCAAAATCTGCCAGCGTATCCGGTGATGGTAACTGCTTACTATGCAACTGCACTTCGTCGCGGCGACAGATACCACGGCCGGCAAGCACACGACCTGCAAGCGGTTTCGCATGCAGGCTACTGGCAATTTTTTTATCGAACTGGCGTCTTTTAACAGTATCTATTGCCACTCTTGCAACCCTTTTTGGTGCTTATCCTGTTGTTGCTGTTGTGGCGGCAGCGGTGGTGGCTCAACTGTATCTGCAATAAAGGCTGTCAACGGCTGCGGTTGAAACCATGCGCGACGCCAAAACTGCTTTTTAGCTGATGCCTGCAGACTAAACAAACGATTATCACCACACCAAAATACGATTTCCGGCCAACCACCAGGCTTCAGGTTTTTCCATAGTGCACTGCACAGCGACTGCTCAAACCAATGCAGTGTCTCACGGTACTTTTTATCGTCCTGTTGTGTGCTGAGGTCAGCCAGCTTATCTGTCACAATCATGCAGGAATTGTTTTCAGTAGTAACGCTGTCAATGTTGGCAGGCAGTACGCTTTTAATACCGACGTAGCTTGCAAAACCTGCGGTATAAAAATCATCACAGACAACCGAAGTATCACTGACGTCGGCCTTCAAACTGCCCTC
>CAYPDN010000176.1:0-5227 GCA_964409445.1 uncultured Granulosicoccaceae bacterium | reverse complement strand
CCACAACGTATTAACCGGCAATTGTCCACGTTCCTGCCTCGCACTATTTATCGGATGCTCAAACAACAGCATCTCTATCTCTGCGAGTTTGCTGCGCCATGCTCTGGCATCGGTACCTGTCGGTCGACACTCAGCAACATCGCGTCCGATAGCGGCACTGACAGGCACTGTTGTAATTTCGGGCAACTCGTCGAAGTGACAGTACCAACGGCTGGAGTCGCGGTGTTCGAAGCGAATACCATCGTCTGCAAAATGTGAGTTAAGAGTCTGCTGCAATGCAGCGCACTCGTCGTCACTCAACGCGAGCTCTGCAGGATTGGCAAGCGTTGCGTTGTTCATATCAATTTGCTGGTAAGCAGGATCTGCACGCAGAACTCGCCGATGATCGTTCTCGGGGGCAATTACCTCGGGGAAATCAGCCTGGTAAGTCACGACGGCGGCACAGGTTTGGCTCTGCTCAGCGACCAGACTGCCTGCCAGCAGCGATTCCAGAGACGCAAACGTATCGTCAGAGAGTTCAATCTGCGCGGCAAGACCAAGCATGCGACTCAATATTCGCGTGCTAACCAAATCATCCGTGTCGGCAGCAGCCATATTGGACGAACTCGGCAACAGGCCAGGTGCCAGCACCACACACCCCCCCGCCTCAATTGCCTGCCTGCATAAAGCCTTACCCACCAGTGCTCGCACCACTGTTCACCGACCCGGCCCGTGTAGAGGGATCTGCGTATCTGAAAGCTGTCGTACAAAGACGGATTGGGAATTTCACACGCTGCACCTGAAATGACAGGCGACATTATCCCAAATATTCAGCTCGCAAGGGTGCTGATTGAGACAAAACACCGGTTCGTATTCAACCCGGCAAAAATGCGCAAATAAGCGACCTCGCACACCGGCTTGAATCACTGCAATTCCCGCACATTCTGCTATACCTACTACCAGCCAGTCTGTGTGCAAACCATAACTGATGCGGCTTTGCCAAAGCGCCACCGGCAATCAATTCAGACTGGTTCTTCGCCACTGAAAACCCTGTTCGATACTCAACTCAGCTCCGATCTACCGAAGTTATAACAAGAATGAACCCGAGGATAACTCGTTGAACAAATTATCAAATACCAGCCATTGGTATCATATAACTCTGGCAAGCTTCAGCTGCGCAATAGCCATGTCGCCACTGGCCGCACAAGAGGTTTCACCGTTACCAAATACCGTGCAATCTGAAGAAGTGGCAGTGACAGACACGGACCAGGACGGCATAACAGATGTACAGGAAGCCGATGTAGGTTCGGACGCGAACAATCCGGACACTGACGGAGATGGATTGCTCGACGGCGAAGAAGTGAACAGATTCATGACTGATCCAACTAACCCCGATACCGACGGTGACACATTGCAGGACGGTGCCGAAGTCACCATCCATTTGACCAGCCCGACCAACCCCGACACAGACGGCGATTTACTCGACGACGGTGCAGAAATAGACACTCATCTTACCAACCCGATTATTGCTGACACAGACGGGGACAAATTATCTGACGGTGATGAGGTACTTACCCATGAAACCGATCCAACCAGAGTCGATAGTGACGGTGACGGTTTAAACGATGCCGGTGAAATAATCACCCACATGACCGATCCCAACAACCCTGACTCAGACGGTGACGGTTTAGACGACGGTGCTGAAATCGACATCAATACAGATCCGAATGACCCGGATACCGATAACGGTGGCGTTACAGACGGTGATGAGGTAGCAAACGGTACTGACCCGCTCAGTAATAACCGCGATGACATACCACTGACAGACACTGATGGCGACGGCGTCACAGATGACACTGAAGCCACGCTCGGCACCGACCCTGCAAACACCGACACCGATGGTGATGGTTTGACCGACGACGAAGAAATCACCCTTGGTACAGACCCGGCTGAATCCGATACCGACAACGACGGACTGCCAGACGGTGAGGAACTGAACTTCTTTGGCTCCAACCCTCTGGAGGTTGATAGCGACGGTGACGGACTACAGGATGGTGCCGAAGTAACCATCTACGATACAGATCCTGCCCTTGCTGACACCGACGGCGACAGATTAAGTGACGGCACTGAAATCGACACAGAAGGCACCGATCCCACAGTGCCGGATACAGACGGCGACGGCATTCTTGATGGTGACGAGGTCATCGATTTCACCACCGACCCAAACCTGTTGGATACAGATGGTGACGGTTTGTCTGACGGTGAAGAAGTAATTACCCAAAATACAGACCCGCTCAACCCCGACACTGACGGCGGTGGCACAAGCGACGGGATTGAAGTGGCGAACGGCACAGACCCGTCAGTCGATGCCAGTGATGACGCAACACCGCTCAACCTTGACACTGACAACGACGGCATACCCAATCTAGTCGAAGGTACTGACGATACCGACGGCGACGGCATTGCCAACGATTCTGATCTGGATAGCGACAACGATGGTATTCCAGACATTATCGAAGCAGGCGGCAGCGATGCAGACAACAACGGTACAATAGATGACCCGGTCGATGACAATAATGATGGTCTCGACGATGCTATCGAGCTCCTGCCTCTGCCGGTGGGGGACCAGGACGGTGACGGTATTGCAAACTACCTGGACGCCGACTCCGATCAGGATGGATTAAGCGATCTGTTTGAAGCCGGCGGCACAGACGCCGACGACAATGGCATTATTGATGACCTGACCGACGATAATACTGACGGTTGGGCAGATGTTATTGCAGCCTCCCCACTACCACTGGCTGACACTGACAACGATGGCACGCCAAACTACCTAGACCTCGATAGTGACAACGATGGTTTATTCGATCTTGTTGAAGCTGGCGGCACAGATGCAGACAACGATGGATTGATTGACGCTTTCCTCGACAGCGATGGTGATGGAATCCCGAACCAGGCAGATATCGACGCAACCGGTGGTGAAGATACCGACGGTGACGGTATCGATGACACTGCCGATGCAAGCATCACACTCGGTGATGATATTAATCAGAACGGCATTGACGACAACTTCGATGCCGACGTCGATGGCAACGGGCGCGCAACCGCAGTACTCAGTAACGCCAACCTGCCCGATGCTAACGGCAACGGCACACCGGATTTCATTGAAGCAGATACAGATGCGATTACTGTCGACGTGGCTGAGCCACAGGTATTCGTCACCGGAGTAGCAGGCGGGCCTGGTTGCAGTATCGTCGACGGCAAACCGTCGAAGTTTGATCCGCTGCTGGCTTTGCTTGCTGCAGCAAGCGCTATTGTACTCAGACGGCGCAAGCCTCGTATTAAAACATCTGGCAAATAAATAAAGTAGTTAGCTAATAACTACTCCGCGCTTACAAATACCAGGGGTGGGCAAAGTGTGCACACCCCTTTCACGCATAACTCTCCTCGCAAATTTCACAATACCTTTCTACCCCTGCAGTGACCGACGCCCAGCGTGTGCGCTTTGCTCGCCGTCGGTGCGCATCAAGAGCTTCGCGATCTATAAATTCTTCGTATACATAAAACTTGTTAGCATTTTCGCTATCCTGAGAGACATTAAAAATCAGACACCCCTGCTCTGCGCGCGATAGCGCGATGTGTTTGGGCAGTGCCTTTAGCACTCGTGGCAGATCGTCATCCGATACAATAATATGTCCTTTCAGGCTTAACCAGGGCATGTTTTATCCCTCAAGTTATAGATAGAAATAATTTCGTCGTAACAACATCGTTACTTACTTTGAGTGTTTCACCCAAATAAGTTCACTGGTATCAAAATTCAGTTCTTGCGTTTTTATAAAAAATTTTTCTTTATCTGCATCACTGACATCAGGCGTTCTTGATAAAAACCAAAGGAACTTTCGATTATTACCAACGATATAAGCCTGGTTGTAATCATCGAGTTCGAATATCACATACGACGCGTAGAACGGACCAAAAAAAGACACTAAAAGATGACCAGTTTCAGGGTCCGACTTAAAACGCGCCTTGCCAATCGCTTCACTCCACTTTTGCTTTGCAGCATTAAACCCCCTGTTTTTCACCTGTACCAGTCCGTTATCTCCCACACTGTATTCCGCCGATACGTCTTGCAATCCGCGTTCAAAGCGATGATCAAGACGCGCGACTTCGTACCATTTACCGTAGTATTGTTCGAGATCAAATTCATTAACCGGATTAATGCCTTTCGGCACTCCGGTGCAACCGGCCAGAGCGCAGGCCAACAGGAAAAAACACACAACTGGAGCTCGCAAAGTGATACCTTTATTTTTATCAGAAGTTTCATTGACTTAAGACAACTAAACTACAGGCTTTACAAAAACCTGAGTAACGTTCGCTTTACAATTTTTTAACGGCCAGATAACAATTATTGCAACTGTTAGACACAAATTATTAACGCGAACAATCTGTGAATGCGCCGACGTCTGCATACTCGCAAATTAGGCAGGGCAATTTTCGGCAGGCTACTAACATACCAGTTCCGGGTCAGCAGCACGCTTTACATCCTACACAGCATTGCAGACATACAATGCTTGATGCAGACTACTCCAACGTTCCGACCACCTAAAGTCAATATGCAGTCAATAGAACACACAAGAGTATTGCTGGTTGAAGATCATCGCGACCTTGCAGAGACCATTGTCGATTTTCTGGAAACGATGGGCTGCATAGTCGACTATGCAGCAGACGGATTATCCGGCTTGCATCTGGCCCGCACGCAGAAGTTCGATGTTATTTTGCTCGACGTCATGTTACCGGGTATCGACGGGCTGGAACTTGCACGCAAACTGCGCGAGCAGCACACCTCCAGTGTGCCGATTCTGATGACCACCGCAAGAGACGAACTCAACGACAAGCTGGCAGGCTTTGAAGCTGGAGCTGATGACTACTTAGTCAAACCCTTCGATCTGCCGGAACTGGTCGCACGCATCAACTCACTGATTCGTCGCACCCGCGGACAGGTAACCTCCAAGGCACTCACTGTTGGCGATCTCGAACTCAACCCGTCAACACTAATAGCGTCACGCGAAGGCAAGACACTGACGCTAACACCGGCAGGCTTTCAAATTCTCGCTCTGCTAATGCAAAACGCACCGAATGTTGTACCACGCGAAGACATTGAAAATGTACTCTGGGGCGACGAGCCACCCGCGAGTGATACTTTGCGCAGCCAGATCTACAAACTCAGAAAGCAGGTCGACAAGCCATT
>CAYPDN010000175.1:1555-8074 GCA_964409445.1 uncultured Granulosicoccaceae bacterium | reverse complement strand
AGTTCAGCGGCAAACGCCTCGAGCTGAGCCCTTACCTGCACGCAGATGAAATTGAACCGCTCAAGGTTAAAGTTACCGCGTGCCTGGAAGGTAAAGGTGGTGAAGTCTCCGCTCGCGCCAGGGCTGCAGAACTTGGCAGTGCCTACCTGGGCATGAACGACGAAGGCCGCTATAAGTTCCTGCAGCTTCTGACGACCGACTTCGATATTGATCACGACAAAATCCGCCAGACTGCAGAAGCACTTTTTACAGATCTCACCACTGAGCGCCGCATTGAAGTGGAAGAGCAATTGCGCGATTGCCTGACACCGCCATATCAGACCCTCCTCACGCAGTTCAATGCGTTGCCGCAGGGAATAAAATTCCTGGTTGATCTGCGCTTTGATGTAATGCGCCTAAGCAAAGAGCATCCGGAGCTTGCACCAATCAACGAAATACTGCACAAGCAGCTGCGCAGCTGGTTTGATATTGGTTTTCTTGAACTGAAAAACATCAATTGGAACGCACCCGCAGCGCTGCTTGAAAAACTGATTGAGTATGAAGCTGTGCACCGTGTGGAATCATGGGATGATCTACACCATCGACTTGGCCAAAACCGCCGCTGCTTTGCTTTTTTCCACCCCAGTATGCCGGAAGAACCACTGATTTTTGTCTGGGTGGCATTGGTAGACGAACTATCAGACAACGTGAACGCCCTGCTTGACGCCAGTCATCACGAAGTAGAAATCGACAATCCGTCAACTGCCATCTTCTACTCTATAAGCAGCGCGCAAAAAGGGCTAACTGGCGTCAGCCTTGGTAACTTCTTAATTAAGCGCGTAGTGGACGAGTTAAAGAAGGAGTGCCCAAGCCTTACAAACTTCGCAACACTTTCTCCGGTTCCGGGATTTTCTACCTGGTTAAAAAGACTGGCGATGCAGGAAGACTCTGAACTACTGACCGCAGAAGAACTGGAGACACTAAAGCTTGCAACCGATAAAACTTTCAATGAACTACTCGATGACACCACATGGGTATCAGACGAAAAAGTCAGTGATGCAATGAGAGAGCCGATGCAACGAGTACTGGCAAAGTATATTGTGAAAGAGAAAAGAGAGAACGGCAATGCAGCCAACCCGGTTGCACAGTTTCATCTATCCAACGGGGCTATCTTCGAACGTATAAACTGGCTGGGAGATTTAAGCGAGCACGGTATTTCACAGTCTTTTGGGATGATGATCAACTACCTCTACGACCTGAGTGTCATTGATAAAAACCACGAGCAATACATAGAGCACGGCGACATAGCTCAATCAAAGCAAATTCAAAAATACATTTAGCGCAGGCGTCTCGGAATCTGTTGCTGATAAGCGCTCTCGTGACGGTTCGATTCATTCTCTAAAATTTCAGGCCGAAAAGTCTCTAAAGAATCCAATGTCACCTGTCTCGCTGAACTATTGATACATCTCGCCAAACGATTAATTTCACCAAGAGCCGGTAGTGAGCTGACAGCAGGCTTGCTACTGCCACTAAACAACAACTGCTGTGCCCGGGCATCGGCAATTGACTGGTAGTCAGAACCGACTTGATTCGCACGTCTAATGTCTCTGGCCAGCGCGCCTTTAAGCTCGCTCTCGCTTATACCTTTTGATGAAATCTCTGACAGCACACTGTAAGTTGCGGCAGTCGCCCTGACCTCATCTGCAGGTGCAACCGAAAAATCTATCTGATGCATCAATTGATCGGAGACGGGAATATCACTCTCGATTTCATACACCATTCCCAGTTCCTCTCTTAACGAGTGCCTTAACCTTTCAGCGACCACATCCGACAACAGCCGCCATTGTTGAAGTACATTACTCCGACTGCGTCCGGTTTCATTTGCAAACGTGTTTTGGCAGGTGAACAGCAATGAGACCTCCGTGTTATTTGCGCCATGATTAATAGCCACCGGATTCGCCACTTCCGCTTTGACAGATTGTGTTTCACCAATCTTAAGATTTTTCGACTGTCGCTTTCCACCATTGGTGGATATTCTCACCAACTGCCGCTGCAGCTCATCAGGATCAACAGATCCGACAAAAATAAAATCAAAGTCCGCGGTGTTCGAAAATAACTCCTGATGTGCCGTCACAAAATCCTGCTTAGCCAGCAAAGAGTCACCCTGTGACTGGCCAGGTGAAGATTCACGCCACAATGAATTTTGCCACTGCGCGCCGTAATTACTCTTGTTCAACTGTTGCAGAAAAACACTGCTTTGCGGCTCTAATACAAGCGGCTTTTGAAAATAGCTATTAACGATCGTTAATAGCACAGGAAGATCTGCTGTGTGACCGCTCGCATTAATTCCATGGTGCAACAGATCGACGAAGGGCATAACCCGCAGGCGTTTATCCTGCATAACTTTTCGCAAGCTAAGGCTGGTATAGCCATCAAGTCCATTGACCGACAAAAATTCCGGCAACGATTTAGCGGCTATTGCTGATCTGCCACTGCGTCTTGCATAGCCGCCTTTACTAATTGCAGCAACTGCAACATGATCAAAGCGATCATCGGGCAATAGTAAAACAGTCGAACCATTGTCGAGCTGCCATTCATAGTAGATTTCACCGGCCGCTTCAGTCGCGCTGGCGGGAAGCAATTTGCTTAAGCTACCTGCGGGCTCTGTACTGAATTTCAAATTCGCCGGTGAGTCTGACAGCGGTACCACCATGTCGCTCTGATCATCTCTCAAATCACCGTAGACAACTGATGAAACCGGTCGTCTCGATGATATCGTAGGCGAGCCATCACTTATGGCTGCAACTAAATCTGTCATCGCAGGTGGCACAGGCTTGTTTGTCACTAACGAATAAACCAATAGATGCGAGTTCCTGACATCCGCAATAAGCTGGTTAAGCTTTTCTCTGTCAAGATCATCAATCACCCTTTGCAGAATGCTCTGCATATCCCAGGATGACAATAGATACTCCCCGTTTGTCACCATATCCACCAAACCATCCGCAATCACTGCGGCATTTCTGCTGCGATACTGACTAATACTAACTTCCTTTATTTCATCAAATAACTGTCTGAATTCTTCAAACTCTTCAACCGTTAGTATTGTGTCATTCACCGCATCGACTGCGTAATACGCCGTTACAAGACATGGCACCAGGTTTTTTTCGGTCACAGAGAGCCTCACATGCTCCACCATTTGCATCGACTCAAGTAAAGAAGCCTCTAATGTGACGGTACTGCACTCTGGTTTATTATCAATGCGATCCCGTAACAGATATGAGTACACATTAAACAACAGTTGATTAAGGAATCTGTTTTCAAATGCCTTCGTGGCTGCCGACAAACTGCCTGCTGACTCCGGCAATCGAGAAATGAAGTTCACTGATAACTGCGGAATTTCAAGCGTCGGATTACTGTAGGACTGAAGCTCCACAGTCGCTCCATCTTTTAGAAACATAACACCAGGCCGTGCATTACTCGACTCGGCCTGTAACTCACTATCGGTAATTTGCCGCGGCTGCACTTCAAGCCTCGAGAAGTGACTTACAATCAGTGGCTCAAGTTGCCACGGACGTGTGCTTCCGGTAATTACTAAAGCCGCATTGTCAGCACGATAGTGCGACTTCCAGAATTTTTTCAAATCATCAACTGTAGCATTGTGTATGTTATTTATATCACCAGCAGGGTGTTGATTAGCGTAGCGACTGCCTGCATAAGCGCTTTTAGTCACCGGATCGATGATATGGTTTCTATCGGCATACCTTTCACGCAACTCTGCATCGACAATGCGCTTTTCCTTTTCCAGTGCAGCCGGATCAAACTCCACCGAATCAAGCCATTCGGTCATAAGTTCCAAAATTTCAGGTAGCAGATGCGTATCTTTTTGAGTGAGTGAAAACCGATAGACCGTGGCACCGTAGTGAGTTGTCGCATTAACGTCTGCACCCCATCGCAAACCGTTCCGAGTTAACAACGATTCAATATCGTTTGCCGGAAAAGAAGTAGTGCCTCGATAGGCCATATGCTCCAGCAGATGCGCATAGCCATGTTGGTCTGGCCGCTCGTACAACGAACCTGCTTTCACGATCAGACGTACTTCCAGTTGATCATTGCGCAGCGAACTGTTGGTACTACGCAAATAGTAGCGGAAGCCGTTTTGCAATTGTCCGGTCAGAACACCCGGATCAAGTTCGGGCACGGAATCACGAGTAACATCAAGCAATGACAACTGCGACTGATCACCTGATTCCAGTGAGGGTATACAGGCTGTGAGCAAACCCGCAACGGAACAGATCACCACCAGTTGCTGCAGGCGACGCATCATACAGAGACAAACTGCACGCGGGTCGAACAGCCCTGCCCGTTAAGCGCGCTATCACCAATGACAAACTCACCGGATCGAGCGTGTGCAGAAAGGCGACCTTTCAAAACCAGTACAATGTTAGATTCCCGACTGAATTCTGCATCCTGATAGTTATAAACGGAGTTGGTAGGTATCAGCGCTTGAAAGCGACCGTCGCCATCAATCGGCGTTTTAAAGCTGTAGTTTTCATCAGCCTCCATGAAGCCGGCAATCGCACCATCTTTTACACGTAAAAAGAAAGACTCTGTGAAGGGAGCGCAATTAAACTGCAGACCCATGACCTGCTGAACCGCTTGAGTCTCGTGCATCAGCGCCTGCCAGTCACCATCAAACCTGGACGCACCGAGATCGTCCTGCGGCAGGGCACAAGAGAACAGAACACAACAATGGAGTGTGATCACACAACGCTTCATTATTCTCTCAGTATTACTCCGACCTAACTAAAACTATCGGGCAATCAACTGTCAATAACGAACTGGATCACAAATCGTTGAGCCGACTACCCTGCTGGTGCACTGTATCGGCGGGAGTCGGAATTTATTGAAGCATCAGGAGTTTGAACTACTCTACGGTTACCTGGACGGTATCCGAAAGAATAGCGTCATTATTATTTTCATCGGTAAAAGTCGCAGTGATCATGGCCGTTCCAGTGCCGTTTATTGTGAGAACCTCGTCGTCCAGCACGAATGGTGTGCCGGAACCTGCGGTGAGTGACCAGTCCGCTTCATCAGTCACATCCAGAAAGCCGGGCTGATCTGCAAACAACGCCTGCGCTATGAAAACTTCAATTATCTCATCACCGGTAAATGGTATGGTCAGCGGGAACTCACGCAGCGGATTTACAGGAGCTATCTCAAGAGACGCCAGGCGCCCGGAACCCACCGCCGCAATGGTTGCCTGCTGCTGCAAACCCGCGCAACTTGCAATGAGATTTCCGTCACCCGCGCGACTGGGAGTTACAAAGCCTCTGCCTGGCAGAGTATTATCCACCGTTGCAAAATTACCGGAGAGTGCACTGTCCTGTATCGACCAAAAGACATTGTCAGTTATCTCCGGTTCATCGACCGGCATACCGGAAGCGTCTATCGCGTATGTTGGAAAAGCCCGATACTGCAAAGGTGCTCCGACCGCAAGCTCACCTGCGTCTGGCACAATACGGATCGCCAGCAGGTTATCCAGCACTGTGACTTCCGTTGTCGCGATAATATCAGCACTGTTACCAACAGCATCTGTACTGGTGGCCGTTACCTGAAGCACACCGCCAGATGTAACCCTAAGCAATCCGGGCTCAGTGTCTATAAAGGTAGCCGTAAGTGGCGTGACACTCCAATCGACAGTATTAGTCAGTGAACGTGGCTGATCCTCTTCACCCTGATAGATGCCAGCTGCCGTAAATTGCATCGCACCACACTCATCGATTTCATTAGCGACAGAACTGATCATAACGCTCACCAGTTCCGCAGAAGATATCCTCAAAGTTCTGGTAGCAGTGAGAGTTCCAAAGCTGGCCGTAATATCAACTTCGCCGTCAGTGTTGCCGCCAGTCACTACGCCGTCACTTGTGACGGTCGCGATGCTGCTGTCACTACTTGACCACAACGCTGTATTAACTGCGGTTCCCGTCGGGTTATCCTCTATAAATGCTGTTAGCAATAAATTGGTTGTCGCACCAACCTCTATAACGGTGTCAGTGTCACCGCTTATTTCAATACTTGTAAACCCGCCGTCAGCGACTGCGACAAGGTTACTCAGTTCAAGGGCATCACCATTGCTGTCACAGGCGATGAGGGCCAGTGCAAGCAATCCAACGATACTGATTCGCAGCGTTGCAAGTATTTTGTTCAAAGCGGTCATAAACTTAAATCCTGCCAAACATTCGTCTAAGTTCCGAAATCATACCGCACACCCAAACGAAAACTGTTGATACGTGTATCGCCATCCAGATCGTGGTGAGTGAAAGCGCCATCGATTACAAACTGTGAGTTTACAAGCCAGGTTAAACCCAGCGCCAATCGGCCACCCGGCAGTGATATAGATGAGCTCGCGCCGTTGACTTCAGCGCGATAAGACGTCCGTGCGTAGCCGAACAATGCGTATGCTGCAAAACGCTCAGCCGGTGGTGATTCAAGGCGCAGGCTTAAGCCGATCTTGGAGCGGAAATCCACATCAAGGCTACC
>CAYPDN010000175.1:0-1455 GCA_964409445.1 uncultured Granulosicoccaceae bacterium | reverse complement strand
CTTGGCTGATTTGAGTGTATCAAAAATTTATCACTTCGATCGACCCTGCAACATTACAGGGGGTTGCCACCAGGCAGAATTGTCTAAATCAGGCTTTAAGCTTGTCCTGCAGCAGCTTGTTCAACTGGCCAGGATTCGCCTTGCCGCGAGATGCTTTCATCACCTGACCGACGAAGAAGGCAAGCAGCTTTTCTTTGCCTGACTGGTACTGTGCTACCTGATCCGGATTCGCAGCAATGACATCATCAATCATTTTTTCAATCTCGGAGCTGTCGGAGATCTGTTTCAGCCCCTCTTTCTCGATAATCTGATCGGCGTTGTCATCGCTTTGCCACATCTTATCGAGAATCTCTTTGCCAATTTTGCCCGAGATTGTGTTGTCATGGATGCGTGCGATCAAACCGCTGAATCGATCAGCATCTACCGGTGAGCTGGTCAACTCCAGCCCTTCTTTGTTTAAACGCGAAAAGAGCTCACCACTAACCCAGCTACACGCAAGCTTCGGACTTGCACCACTTTTATCAAGCACCGATTCAAAATAGTCTGCGGTATGACGATCAGCAGTCATCACACCAGCATCGTATTCAGACAACTCGTAATCTGCTATGAAACGCGAGCGTCTGGCATCTGGCAGCTCAGGTAAAGAGCCGCGTAACTTTTCGATCAGTTCATCCTCTACCTGTACCGGTAACAAATCAGGATCAGGAAAATAGCGATAGTCATTGGCTTCTTCTTTACTGCGCATGGAGCGTGTTTCATCTTTATCTGCATCGTAAAGACGTGTCTCCTGCACCACTTCACCACCTGCTTCCAGTACATCTATCTGGCGCTCAACTTCAAAGTTAATTGCTCTTTCTAAAAAGCGAAACGAGTTGACGTTTTTGATCTCCGAGCGGGTACCCAGCATTTCTTCACCTGCCGGCCGAATAGAGACGTTAGCATCACACCTGAAAGAACCCTCCTGCATATTGCCATCGCAAATTTCAATATAGCGAACAATCGAATGGATCTTGCGTGCATAGGCAACCGCCTCTTTGGCACTGCGCATATCCGGCTCTGAGACAATTTCCAGCAATGGCGTGCCTGCACGGTTCAGATCAACGCCGGTTGCATCATGAAAATCCTCGTGTACAGATTTTCCTGCATCTTCTTCAAGGTGTGCACGCGTTAAGCCCACTTCCTTAACTGTCCCGTCCTCAAGCTCAACCGCCACCATACCGCTGCCTACAATCGGTAAACTCATCTGCGATATCTGATAGCCCTTTGGGAGGTCAGGATAAAAATAATTCTTGCGCGCAAAGACATTGCGCTTGCCTATCTCAGCGTTTGTAGCAAGCGCAAATTTAACCGCCATTTGCACTGCCTCCCGATTCAATACTGGTAGTACACCCGGCATACCCAGATCAACCGCGTTAGCCTGAGTGTTGGGTGCAGCGCCATATTGCGTTGAACTCG
>CAYPDN010000174.1:6995-8120 GCA_964409445.1 uncultured Granulosicoccaceae bacterium | reverse complement strand
AACGAAAAAGAAAAAGCAGCAGCTAAAATTGATGCGTTGAAAGACAAACTGGCGGAGCAGCAGAAGAAACGTGATGACGCATTGAGCGACAACAAGAACTACAAGAGCGAGGTTGCTTCTCTGCAGAAAGCATTAATGGATGTGCAGACACAACTGGCGGATGAGAAGCGTCAGAGTGGTGTGCAGGAGCAGGGCATGGCAGAAAAACTTCGTGTCGAACAGGAGATAGCTAAAGCTAAAATCGCGGCAGTCGAAGACAAACTGGCGCAGGAGCAGGAGCGATCAAGAGATGCTCTGACAGAGAGCCAACATAATGAAGACAGACTCGCAACTGTCAGTGATCAACTGGAAGAGTTAAAACGGGAATTGTCTGAGGCACATCTCAAAGACCAGCTAAATGCTCAGCAACTAGAGAAAATGAAGGATTCGCTGGCAGAGCAACAAGACGAGATTGCTGAAAGCAAGTTTGCCAAAGCTGCTGTTGATGATGAGTTGAAGCAGCTTATCGCCAACTTGCAATCGGCTGAAAAATCTGAGGCCGAATCACGTGCCGAGGTGCAAAACGCTAAACTGCAGTTACAGACACTCGAGCGCGAACTGGACAATGCCAATCGTTCTCTGGATGGTGTAAACAACAAACTAGAGAATCGTGAGGAGCAGCTTGAATCACGTACCCGAGAACGTGATAAATACGATCATCAATCGGAAGCTCTGCGCAATCAGCTGGCATCTCTTGAAGATGAGATTGCAGGTCTTGCTGCTGCCAATGAAAATATCCTGGATGAGTCAAAGCGGATTGAAAAGACCTGGCAGGAGAAGATCACTAAGAAATCCTCTATAGAGTCAGAACTGCGTGCACACATCAAGAAGCTTGAAGCGTTGATTGCGGCTGAGCTCAGAAATGCCCGCCACGGTATTATGACCCGCATTGATGACATGGAAGCGGTGCTTGACACCGAGAGCCGTCGAGTAGAAGATATTGAGCGAAAGTCAGAAACCAGTGTGATGTCTATTGTTGAACGCAAGGTATCCTGATCAGTTAGTTTGTAGCACCGTCTGACACACTGGCCTAAGCGATAAGGCTGTCTGAACAACATAGTCAGGCAGCCTCAGCAAGTGCAAGTG
>CAYPDN010000174.1:0-6895 GCA_964409445.1 uncultured Granulosicoccaceae bacterium | reverse complement strand
ATGAGATAAAAACGCGTTCAAGCTACCGATATCTGTAGGAGTCAAGACTTTTACAGCTCAAACTCCGTTACTCGCAATGAGTAACGGGTTATCTAAGTAATTTAATATACCTGTTCGCCAATAATGGTTTTTGGTGTCTACGGGTATCCAATGACAGACGCCTTATTTATATGCTGGTCTGCTTCATAGGACTGTCGACGATTCTTTCAAGAAGTAGCCCTTGGCGCGCCGCTTTTTTCTAATTGAAGAACAAATTACGTTACCTCTGATTGCACTCCCCGATGACGTTGTAATCGTAATCCCTTTGCATTTTTATCAGCAGGCAAATTTGGTAAGATTACAACGCTAAAAATAAGTAGAACAAGCACCTGTAGCAATAATCCTCATTGGCGATAATCTATGAACCGTTCCAGGTATAGTTTCCGGTGGTTAATGGCAACAACCAAAGTTGCTGTGATCCTGACCATGGCAACTGGCTGCGCACAGATAAAGCGTTCGGTACCTGGTATGGAACGGGTTATTGATGTCACGAAAGTCGTGATTCGTGAGCCAGAAACCTGGGTGCCTTTAACTACTGCAGCGGTTATTGCGGCTACCAATCTGGATCGCGAAATTTCGGATTGGGCCTCAGAGGAAACACCAATTTTTGGCAGTCAGCAAAGTGCTGACGATGCAAGTGATGATATTAGAAATCTGCTTGTTGTCGGGGCGGCCGCCAGCACTTTTTTTGCACCGGTACCAGAAGGGGAAAACGGTTTTCGTATCCGTCGAATTGTTGCCAATGCTGCGGGCGGAACTGCTGCATCTGCTTTCGTTGAAGTTGGCAAGTTATCTGTTGGGCGTGACCGTCCGAATGACAGGGATGATGAAAGTTTCCCGTCGGGTCATTCGGCCGGTGCGTTTACTTCATCGGTATTTATGGAGCAGAATTTAAATGAAACTATTGAAAATCCACTGCTGCGAAGATCAATCAAAATAGGAACCACCGGTGCTGCGTCACTGGTGGCATGGGCACGTGTAGAAGCTCAGGAGCATTTCCCTGTCGACGTACTGGTTTCAGCAGGTGTTTCCAATCTTGTTGCAAAAGTGTTTTACCAGTCAATTACAAGTGACGGCCTGTCAGGCGTCCCTTCAGTTGCTTTTCAAGCTGGTCGGGATGGCTTTATTATGCGGTTGGATCGAAGGTTTTAGTCTTAAGTTTTTTTTAGAGGCTCAAGGGAGATGAAACTTCCGTGTACTCCTCGTAACAGCCGGAGGTCCAACTCTCCCGTAAACGGGGAAACACCTCGTTAAGTCGGTTAATTTAGCCCGACAAAACTTAGAAATTGAAGCCGGCACTTGCAACACCGGTGGTCCCTTCATCACTGGTTGCGATGGCCACTGAAATCAGAATGGATCGGTCCAGACCTGCAATGGAGCCACCGATGCCTACTGAAGGGTGGAGTTCATCTGAATCATCGATACCATCTTCCTGATCTACAAAGACACGGCCAACGTCGACAAAGCCAAACACTCCGTACTCGGCTCGCGCTACATAAGCTGAAGCCTCTCCGATGGAGTACCTGAACTCGGCGCTGCCGTACACCGAAGCATCACCGGCAAAGCGATTTCTTTCCAGTCCGCGAACGTTATCTTTTCCTCCGAGATAGGCGGCTTCCTGGAACGGAAAATCGCCTGCGACATTCCTGCCACCAAGTCGCAATGCTAAAAGTGAGCGCGATCCGACCTCGAAGAATCCTGCAGCCTCACCTTCTATAGAACTGTAAGAGCCGTCTAAATCCAACAGCTCGGGTGAGAAGGTGCCCTGCAGGCGAACATGAACGCCAGGGCTGTTAAGTGCTACGCGATTGCGGCTATCGTAGTCTATGCCTGCGATTAGGTTGGCCCAGTTAAAGTCACCAACACCAAGTGGTGCCAGTTCTGTGAGCAAGGTGGTGTCATCGTCGTCAGTGGAATTCCAAATGAATTCAGCACCGGTGAACAGGTTGATCTCAGGTGTGACGACAAAGTTAAAACCAGGCTTTATTGTGCCGCGGATCTGGTTGGTTTCAAAAAACTCATCTTCATTATCATCATCAGTATCGTTACCAAAGCCAAAGAAATCAGCTCGCTCGATACTGGTTATTTGAGCATCGAGTGTCAGCTGTTTCCTGGGGTCCCACAGGTTGTACACACCACCGTAGTTGGCTTCCGCTTCGCCGCGCGTCAGAGACAGTGCACCTGTAATTGTGTGGCGCAGTGCAAAAGGGTTTTTGCCAAACGCGAATTTGCGGAATTGGATGCCACCTCCAAGGGTCAAGCCATCATCGGAGCCAGCGCGGACGATGTAGCTTGGCAAGATCCTGCTGCGCCAGTCTCGCGGTCGGTCAGATTCGGGCGGCACGTTTTTGCTTGGTAAACCTATTTTTCCAAACGGATCAGGTGAGGGCCGTAACTCGATTTTGCGTTTTTCTATTTCTTCAGTTTCATTAAAACGGAGCTTTGCATTCTCGCAGCCTTGCAGCGTATCGTTACTGCCAGAGCCGATAATGTCTATTTTGATAGAGCTGCCGACCGGTCCATCGCATGTCAGGATGTTTTGCCCACCCCGCATATATACCCTTAGTGACTTTGTATCTTTTGCGTTAATAAGCCGCTGGAAATAGGGTTCACTTGAGGCATTTAAAGAAACGCTTACTGCAAGCATTCCCTCTCCTGTGTCTCGCAGATCGATTTGGTCGTTTTTATCGGTGGCCTGAACATCAATCTCCGCTGCATGATAGCGATACATTTCTTCGGCGAACTCGGGTAATTTGTCGCGTCGTGCGCGCAGGATGCGTGTCAGTTCATCGGCATTCAACGGCTTGTATTCGTCAGGCATCAGGTTGGCAGCTTGATCGATTACCTCGTCTGTTATCCGGTTGCGAAGGTCGTTTGCCATCTCGATCCAGTCATCGCGTTCAAGCTCTGCAAGAAACCAGCGGTGGATAGGCCAGCCCTGTGATGTCAGTCCGAAGTTCGAGGGATAGTCTTCTTCGAATCTCAACAATCTGGGTTCATACGGGCGAGCTCTGTCCAGCAAGAAACCTTCAAAATCGACAAACGCCTGGTCGCGATCTTCCGGCAGCGGTTGCCATCCGGATTTGCCTGGCAGCCTGGCCCAGCGGTGGTTGTTGGCGTGGCGATCCCAGTCATTGATATAGAAATCAAACAGACGAAGTCGCAGCAGAGCACGGGCGTCTACTCTTACGTCCGGGCTTGCAAGCCACTGAGTAACGAGATCGAACGACTTGATTATGTCAGTCGCACCTTCAAAGCCCGTGTATTCGTCTGATGCTTTAGTGGGGAATTCTTCCAGCGTGCCGAGCCTTCCAGCGAAGAGCTCACGAAATTCACCAAGTGCCGGATCATCCGGCAATATGATTAGCCGCGGTTCGTTGTGCAACACCCCGGCAGCCTTTGCCAGAGCGGGGACCATCACATTAGACGCAGGGTGGATGGATGCCTGCAGGTCCTGGGCAAAACGGGCGATGGCAAAGCCTTGCAGAGATTCATGAAAGTTCTGGCCCTGTTCCTTGACGAGGCTGCGAAAGGTGTAGCTCTTACCGTCTGCGCCTTTAAGAGCAAGGCCGAAGGTTTGAGCGCCGCCAACACGAAATAATGGCTTGAGTCCGCCTGCCTCAGTGCTGAAGTCGAGTACTTCTACTTCAATTGGTGTTTCCCACAGTCTGCGATAGTCGGTGCCGAACAGCGCTTCGTAGACGCGCCCGGACCTCAATGAGGGGTCAGCTACGACCACTTTTGTTTCCGCAGCGAGAATTGAGCTGCCAGTCCACAAGAGACTTGTCAGTGCGATGATTAAAAACCGAATTCCGACGGAGCGCTTTTCAGCTCCTTTGAAAGTTCTTAGCACTAGTCTAACCTTGTTAATGTGGGTTCGCAGGTCGGCGGGACGCCTCATCATCTGTTATATTTCGTTATAAGCCAATTACAATTAATTAGGGTGTGTAAGGTTGGCACCGGATGCTTCAGGGATGGGTACCTTATGTCTCAATTATCGAGCAGCGAGCGGTTTCTGAATCTCTTCACCGATGTGAAGTCGGGTGAGGGCACCACAGCGATTATATTGTTTGCCAATGTATTTCAGCAAGTTTCTGTTGTTTGCGGCACTGGTTACTATGTTGACTAACTGGGTTAATACTAACGGTGAGAATCTGTTGTTTGGGGTTATTCAGGACTCCCTTGCAATAGATGCAGAAAAGCAGGGCGTAACCGGTGACGATTCAATACTTGAGTTTGTCCGCAACGGTACCACTTCGTTTTACGGTAACTTCTTCTTTTGGGTGAACATTGTAGCGTTGTTATTACAGGCATTTGTTGCATCACGGCTGCTTAAGTATGGAGGCTTTGCTGCAATACTTTTGATTTTACCGGTCATAGCTCTTACCTCTTATACTGTGATGGCACTGCTGCCGATCCTGGCTGTGGTCAAGGTAATGAAAATTGCTGAGAACGCTACCGACTACTCATTGAATAACACGTCACGTCATGTGTTGTGGTTGCCGGTAAGTTCTGCGATGAAGTTCAGCGGCAAGCCTGCGATTGACACTTTATACGTTCGACTTGGTGATGGCCTTGCAGCGATAACGGTGTTGGTTGGTGTGCAGTTGCTGGCACTGTCGAAGTCAGCCTTCTTCGGCTTCAACGTATTTCTCGTATTGTGCTGGTTGGTAATTGGTGTGTTGCTGGTCAGAGAGCATCGACGTGCTTCGGAGGCAGATACACCATTGGACGAAACTGTTCGGGCGTGATTTAGAGTAAGGCCTAATCAATTCGATCAGATGCTTTCCTGTTGCTGAGATATCCAATTAGCCGCATGCGACTGCGCAGTAGAAATTTCACCTTCAGTCATTTTGCTCGCTACGCGCCTTAGCTGTTCCCTCATCATTTCATGGCCGCTGTTAATTGCAATTAACAGCCATGTGTACGCTGCGACGGAATCTTGCTCAACGCCAGAGCCTTCAAAGTACATCATCGCCAGATCGTACTGGGCCAGGGCATGATTCTGTATTGCTGCGAATCTATAAAAAGAAACTGCACGCTCTGCATCTATGTCGGCGCCCCAGCCGTTTTCGAATAGTACTCCAAGTCGGTAATTTGCACGTGCGCTGCCTTTGCTTCCGGCTTTCTTATACCAGTCTATTGCCAGAGCATCATTTTGATCGACACAGATTCCATACTCATAATGTCTGCCGAGCTGAAACTGTGACTCAGCAGTTCCAGTGCGTTCAAGTGTCTCGATTTTAGATAAGCCACTATTGCCGATTTGGCACTGGCCATCATCACCCTGGGCGAATGGACTGGATAACAGCAAAGCCATAACGATCGAATATTTTATAGCTTTCATGGAATCACTCTCTCTGTCGCGAAATAGGGATAAAGCAAGTGTAGTTTAATCAGGCAATAACATCACTTTACTATCGGGTTACAGATAATCCGTCAATGTAATTTTGCATTAAATGTTAACCTTTGTGCAGAATCTTTAGGTTCGATGGTTATCACCTTCTGCACTGCTTAACCATATTGTCTGGTTGCTTTTTTCAGAATCATATAATACAAATGAGACAATTTTCTGGTTTTTTAGTTTCAAATAGGATGTCGCGATTCTCAATCGTACCACTAGCTTTTCCACCTGTTCGAACTAATCGAATAGCACTGTCTGAGTTGGTAAAGGTAAAAACTACTCACCGCCGAGGCCCAGTTCACGTTTGAAGAAGCTCGCCTGTGCAGGCGTTTGATCAAGCGTTCTTGCGTATTCGTGCCCGGCGTATACCGCCATCGCGATTGTAGCCGGTGCATAACAATCACCAACTGCATTTACGGTTTTAATGCCGTGTTCGGTTAGCGCTTGTTGTTGTTCGGTAAGCCCTGTGTAGAGTGAATCATCAGCGGCGCGCGATGTCACGGGTATGACGGCATCTGCGGCAATCTCCGTAGCGGACTCTATGTATACACAACCAAGAGTTACGTTGTCTGCACTTACCTGGTGGATTTCCTTATTGCAGATTATCTCTACCCCAAGTTGTCTAAGACGAATCTGGTTGTGCTCGTGCTCGAGGGTGTGATGAGTGAATCCTGCCAGATCAGTGGCGGGCGTTACCAGCGTGACGTCGCTTCCTTCACTGGCCAGTTGCTCTGCTATTACACTCGCCATGTAGTAGTGGTCGTCATCGTAGATAAGTACTTTTCCGGTTGGGCGAGTTCCCTTTAAAATTTCGTCAACGCTGACCACTACTGCATCATCAGATACTGGTACAGGTCGATGATGTTGCAAGCCGGTGAAATCAACTTTCCAGTGTGATCCTGTGGCAATTGCGATGTGTGCAGCATCGGTTTCCAGTATATCTTCAACAGTGAGCTTTGAATCCATAAAACTCTGTACGTTGGCGCGCTGGCTTAGCATATAGGTTCTGTGATCGGCTACTCTGCGCCAGTCTGATAACGATTTTAATGAAGTTTCCGCTATCACTCTGCCACCAAGAGTACTCTGCGCTTCGGCGAGCGTAACGTTATAGCCGCGATCTGAAAGAGCAAGCGCTGCTTCTAAACCTGTTGGGCCGCCACCGACAATTAGCACGCTGTCGCTTGAGCCGGCTTTGTCTATCCGCACCGGGTGCCAGTCGCGTCGCCACTCTTCACCCATAGTGGGGTTTTGTGTACAGCGCATCGGGTAGGCGAGGTAGTCACCGGATGTGCACATGTTACAGCCTATGCACTCGCGAATTTCATCTTCGCGACCCTGTTCAATTTTGTTTGGCAGAAACGGGTCTGCGATAGAGGGTCTGGCAGCGCCGACAAGATCGAGGACACCGCGGTTAATTTGACTGACCATGGTATCAGGTGAGGTAAAGCGACC
>CAYPDN010000173.1:6707-8120 GCA_964409445.1 uncultured Granulosicoccaceae bacterium | reverse complement strand
CTCGACTATTCCGGCGAGGTGCCCGACTGCAAGACCGCAGCGCAAAGAATTGCAGACAATGTTCAAATAGGGATGCGACTGGCTGATGTCAGGCGTGTAGTAGGGCGACCGAAAATTGTATTTCCCGGTTCGTGGTGGTGGAGTGACGGGTTTAGCCTGGGAGGTCGTCCGAACGTGCGTTTCTCACCTGGTGTGAGCGAAGCTGTAGAAGTATCTGCTGTTTCAATAGAGTCGAGTAGTTGTAGATAAGTACGTCAGCTACTTGTTGTGCCTTATATGTCGATCGAGTGCTGCCAGACCTTCATCAAGGTTGCTGCGACCAAAGCCAAGTCTGAAATGATTGTCCGGGGTATCACCGAGTTCAGACTGATAGATTGATCCGGGTAAAAGCAGAACACCACTGTCTTCTACCAACTTTCTGGTAAATACCTCAACACCCTCAGCACCATTATAGCGTGGAAACGCCATGCATGACCCATCTGGTCGTCGCCATTCAAAGAGGTCAGGATAACGACTGAAAAATGCATCCCACTTTGGCAGATTCTCATCGACAATTGCACAGGTGCGTGCGAGTATTTTGTTACGGTAGGTTAGTGCTATTTTGGTCAGCCTTTCACTGGGTGCTGAATTACAAATCGACAGATAGTGCTTAAGTTTTTCCATTTTAGAAATAACACTTTGATCTTTACAGGCGATCCAGCCGACTCGTAAGCCCGGAAGGCCGTACGCTTTAGACATCACGTTAAGTGACAGACCTCTTTCGTATACGTCTGCGATAAATGGCAAATGTTGTGTGCCTGTCGCACCGAGCCCGTTAAAAATCTCATCATGAAGAATATAGATACCGTGCTTGCGGCACAGATTTATCAATGCGTCATATCTGTCTGCTGAGAGGATCGCACCAGTTGGGTTGTGTGGAAAATTAATCGTAATCAGACGTGTATTTGGTTTGATCGCAGCTGCTACTCTGTCAATGTCCAGTGACCAGTTATCTTTTGCATTCAGCGGCACACCGGTAGCGCTGCAGATAGATAGTGGCAATGATTCATGCGATTGGTAATTAGGGGTGACAACTATTGCGTGACTGTTGCTATCAAGAATCACCGAGTTAGCAGCGAATATGCCCTCACTGGCACCAGCAAAACAGAGGATATCTTCACTGCCACAATTTGTGTATGTGCTGGCAATAGCATCGAGTACATCCGGTGCACCGTAAGTTTCTGTGTAGCCAAGCCACATATTGTTGAACTCTGCGCGTTCGTCTTCAGTGGCGTAAGCAAGTAGTTCCTGCAAAGACATGCTTTCTGCATCAGATGCAGTCATGTGGTAGCGCGCTTTAAATTCCCATTCAGAGAAATGCGTTTCGAGGCGAAAGTCGGGAAGTGGATTCATCAGTGGCGGAGTATCGGTTTT
>CAYPDN010000173.1:0-6607 GCA_964409445.1 uncultured Granulosicoccaceae bacterium | reverse complement strand
TTGAAGTAGACGGCGACTGTATCTGGTGATTTATCCTTGAAGCCTATGCGTATTGTGCTGCCACTACCAGTCTGCTCGGTAAGGTAGGCGGGTTCACCCCATTTGAGTGTTTCTGTTAGCTCTCCAATGGCATCGTCCTGGGCTGCACACTTGAGGATAAGTTGCCGTATCTGCATCAATCGTTTGCCAGCGGCAACAGGATAGGAATCTATGGTGCTTTTAACGTCCTTTGGTATATTTTGGGTCATAACGGAATTGCCCACCGGGGCCACTTAATAAGGAGGGTAAGTTTCTCCGCAAAGTTGGAGCTTTATAACAAAGCTAGCCTGGTAAGAATACTATACCGTAAAAGCCGATTAATGCCTGGTTCGTTACACAGCCGCGGGTTGACGACAGATAGGGTATCGCGTCGCCCGATCACAGAGCCGTTTTATCAGGTGCAATGCTCTGGCCAGGGACCACCCAGTTCTGGCCCGGGACTGCAGCCAGCAGTTCTTTGGTATACGCTGCTTTGGGAGTGTTAAATAGTTCCTCGGTACCGCCGGTTTCTACTACTTCGCCATGTCGCATCACAACCAGTCGATCACACACTTGTGCAGCCACTCGCAAGTCATGTGTAATGAATATCATCGACAGGTTCATGCGATCACGTATGTCATCAAGCAGCTTTAGTATCTGTGCTTGTATGGATACGTCGAGTGCTGAGACCGGTTCGTCTGCGACTAGTACATCAGGGTTTAATGCCAGTGCACGTGCAATTCCAATGCGCTGGCGCTGGCCGCCTGAGAATTCATGCGGATAACGATCATAAGCTCGTTCATCCAGGCCCACGATAGACAGTAGCTCCCGCGCTTGTGCCTGAGCTTCTTTTTTCGATATACCCTGTATCAAAGGTCCCTGTGCGATGATCTTGCCAACTTTTGTACGAGGGTTCAGTGATGCAAAGGGATCCTGAAATACCATTTGCAGTTTGGCGCGATACTGCCTCATGGCATTGCGACCCAGCGGTCTGAGATCGGTGCCGTTTAATATTATTTTTCCGTCGTCTGCATCTGTTAGTCTGACAATGCATCGTGCAACGGTAGATTTACCAGAGCCGCTTTCACCGACTATACCCAGTGTCTCGCCACGTGCGAGATCAAGTGTTACCTCTTTTGCTGCATTGACAGTGCGTTTGCCACCACCTAAACCAAAAAAACTGCCGCCGCTTTGAAATGTTTTTGAAAGTTTCTGTACCTGCAGAACGGATTCTGTAGATTGCACGCGAGGAGGTCTGGGTGTCAGGCTCGGCACTGCTGCAATTAGTGATTTGGTGTAGGGGTGTTGTGGGTTGTTTAATACCTCTGAGGCAGCGCCCGCTTCAACAAGGTTGCCGTTTTGCATCACTGCAACCCGGTCTGCGATATCTGCAACGACGCCGAAATCGTGGGTGATAAACAGCACACCGGTGTTATGCGCCGATTGCATTTCTTTAATCAGGCTTAAAATCTGTGCCTGGGTTGTCACGTCGAGTGCGGTAGTGGGTTCGTCAGCAATCAGTATTTTTGGATCGAGTGCCAGTGCCATCGCTATCATTGCACGCTGGCGTTGTCCGCCAGACAACTCGTGCGGATAGGCACGCATAATACTTTTTGGATCTGGTAGATGTACATCGGCAAGCAAAGCTTCAGATCGTGTACGACGCTCTTTGCGTTTCATATTAACGTGGAATCGAAATACCTCATCTATTTGATTACCGATGGTCATCACCGGATTCAATGCAGTCATCGGTTCCTGAAAAATCATTGAGATTGCACTACCGCGTATATCACGCATGCGTGCGTCGGTGACTGTCACCAGATCTTCACCTTCCATTTCGATACTGCCCTGAACTACCCTTACATGTGGTTTGGGCAACAAACCCATCACCGCACGAGCAGTTAGTGACTTGCCGGAACCACTTTCACCAACAATGCATAGAATTTCATTGGCTGCCAGATCGAGATCTACAGCTTCAACCGCATAGGGGCGCTCTGAACCTTCCGGCAGGCAGACATGCAGATCGCGAATTGTAAGCAGGCTCATTGGCGTTCACGCAGTCGCGGGTTCAATGCATCGTTGAGTCCTTCACCGACGAGGTTTATGGCGAGCACGGTGATCAGTATTGCAATGCCGGGGAAAGTGACTACCCACCAGGCTGAGCGCAGCAGTGTACGGCCGGCTCCGACCTGAAAACCCCAGCTCATGATGTTCGGATCGCCAAGTCCGAGAAAAGCCAGCCCGCTTTCAATAAGTATAGCGGTGGCTACCATCAGTGATCCGATCACGATGATAGGCGACAAACAGTTAGGCAGTATTTCACCGAGCATAATTCGCACATCACTCATACCAAGTGTATGGCAGGCTTGTACAAACTCACGGTTTTTAAGCGACAAAAACTCTCCACGCACCAGACGTGCGACCGCGGGCCATGACACTACAGCAATTGCGATCACTATGCTTTTGATGGAGGGTTTCATTATCGCGACCAGTAGTATGGCAAAAACAAACGACGGAATAGTTTGAAACATTTCAGTGGTACGCATAAGCAGATCGTCGACCCAGCCACCAAAGTAGCCTGCAAGTCCACCCATAATAGTGCCAAAGCCAACGGCAACAATAGTGGCTACCAAGCCAATCAACAGTGAAGTTTTAGCACCGTGAGCAATACCTGCGGCGACATCTCTGCCAAGTGAATCACTGCCGAGTAAAAAACCGTTTTGACCGGGAGGTGACATGGAACGGCCTACCAACCTGAACGGGTCCTCCGGATAAATCCAGTGTGCGGTTGCGGCAAGCGTGATAATCACAAAAAGAATAATTAAACCGGCCACAGCAGAGCGGTTGCGTTTGTAGAGCTTCCAGAAATTTCGCATCAGCTGACTTCGATACGTGGGTCAAGGGTGGAATAGATGATATCGACAATCAGATTGATTGCTACTACCAAAAGAGCGGACAATAAAAAGATACCCAGTAGCAGGTTTAAGTCTCGTGCAAACAAAGCTTCAAAGGCCAGCATGCCCAGACCCGGCCAGGCAAATACAGACTCAACAATAACTGAGCCGCCTATTAGTGCACCGACCTGAACCCCCGCCATGGTTACCACCGGTAACAGTGCGTTGCGCAACACATGAACAAACATGATGCGACGCTCGGTGAGTCCTTTAGCTCGCGCTGTCGTGACGTAGTCCATGCCAGACTGTTCCAGCATCGAAGCTCGCATAAGGCGGGTATACAACGCCAGATAAAACAAAGACAAGGTGACAGTTGGCAGCACCAGATGGTGGGCAATGTCCCAGAAGCGATCCCAACCGGTATAGAACATGGCAATATTTTCCATACCGCTGGTGGGGAACCAGCCAAGGTTGAGTGCAAACAGCACAATAAACATTAACCCGACCCAGAACAGAGGTGTCGCGTAAGTCACCAGTGCAAATACAGAAATGATCGTATCGCGCCAGGTGTTGAGACCGGAAGCGGCGAGCAGACCAAGAATAATACCTATACCAACAGCCAGTAAAATAGTGCTGACCATCAGTAGCAGGGTAGGTATAAAGCGATCCAGTACCAGATCAATCACCGGCATCTCGTGACGGAACGAATAGCCGAGATCAAAAGTCAGTACATTCTTAAGGTAGACAACCAGTTGCACCGGCAGAGGTTGATCGAGTCCGAATTTCTTGCGCAGCTCGGCCATGTATTCTGGTGTTGCCGAGCCGGCTTCACCGGCGAGCACATCTACCGCGTCGCCTTCGGCCAGATGAAGCAGGAAAAAATTGACAATGACTATGGCAAGCACAATAGGTATTGCCTGCAACAGCCGCTTCAATACGTAACGTAGTCTGCGTGCTCCCATCAAAGGCGACCTTTCAACCCCATTGCTTTATGAATTAATAGCTTTATAAGTTAGGGGTAAATGCGCCCGCCAGACTGGCGGGCGCAACTGATCACTTATCAAACCAGGTGCGATCAAACGAACCGTAGGCTCCGAAGCCGGAGAGATCATGACCCTTTAACTTTGAATCGAACACGGTCAGAAATTTCATCTCATGCAGGTTAACAACCGGCATGTCTTCGGCGAGAATTTGTTGAATTCTCTCGTACATGTCACTGCGTTTATCGGCGTCTGCTTCCTTGGCACCATTGGCCAGTAAGTCATCAAGCTCGGGGTTGCTGTATCGTGAAGAGTTCACGAAGTGTGTGCCCTGACGGATCTGGTCTGTGCCGTAGTGGCGATGCACACCGAGTACCGGATCTGGCAACTGATAGAAGTAGTTGACGTTCATTGAGAAGTCATAGTCTGCGTATACACGCTTTAGCCAGGTAGGTACATCTTCGTAACGAAGCTCGACATCAATACCAACATCTCCCATTACCTGCTTCATATACTCACCGGCACGCCGCCAGTCCTCACCGTAAGGTATTAAATCGAGCACTGCTTTGGCTCTAACCCCATTGCTATCGGCTGTAATTCCCGCGTCATCAAGTATTTTGTTTGCGGCTTCTATATTGCCGTTAGCAGGGTAGTTTGGCAGATCTTCGGTATACAATCCGGTTGCCGCATAGCTGCTCGACAGTGCGCTGGTTGCAGGCTTACCGTAACCAAACCAGATGTTATCAATCAGAAACTGTCTGTCGAGTGCAGTCGAAATAGCCTGCCGGATAGCGGGATTGTCAAACGGTGGTTCGGTCGTGTTGAACTCAATGAGTGACACTGGATTGATCATCGCGTAGCCGTCAGTTGTGACGCCGATGCTGTCCAGTTCACGCAAACGAACGACATCAACATTTGGAATGGCACCATAAGCACCGTAGTGTACTTCACCGTTTTCCATTGCAGCAGTGCGGGTAGACGCATCAGGTATAAACCTGCCGACTACACGATCGAGAAGCGGGTATCCTTCGCGCCAGTAGTTGGGGTTTTTATCCAGACGGATGTACTGTCCTTTCTTCCATTCTGTGAAAGTAAACGGCCCGGTACCTACAGGAGCGTTTGCAATGTCTGCACTGCGTAAATCTTGTCCTTCAAGTAAGTGCTTGGGTACCATTGGCGATTCATACGAACCCAGCGCACGCATCATGTAAGGGGCAGGGTTATTCAGTTTAAAGATTGCCGTGTGGTCGTCAGGAGTTTGGATCTCACTGACTTCTTTAAATGAGTTAGGACCTCGCGGATGAATCTGGCTTAACACTTCCATCACGGTGAATTGCACATCTTCTGATGTGAAGTCTTCACCATCATGCCATTTCACGCCCTTACGCAAATTAAAGGTAACGGTCTTGCCGTCTTCACTCACTTCCCAGCTTTCGGCCAGTGAGGGTACTGCGTTTAAGTCTTTGTCGTAGTCCAGCAATCCATCGTAGACTTTGGGTGCCATCAAACCAATGGGTCCCGATGTCGATAAATAGGATGCCAGTGAGGGTGGTTCCGGCTGCACCAGCATAACCAGCGTGCCTCCGGCTTTTTCGGCGTGAGCCGGCATGACGCCAAACCACGCAACGGCGGAGACAATTGCTACTCCGATCAGCTTCTTGATTCTCATACGTTTTCCTCTAGATTGTACCTACCGTGCCCAAACCAGGGCACCCTTGTAACTGTGCCTGATGTGATGAGTTATCTCAACCTTGATTCCGGGGCTGTAGGTTGGCAATCGAGAATTGTATTGAGTTTATTGACTCTAAAGGTCTATTAGGAAGTGAACTAAAACCAAAGTCGCTGACTATGATGCTGCGAGCTGTCGCTCAATCCAATCAAGTCGATCCTGTCCAAAGTGAAGCTGACCGTCTACGATCATGGTCGGTGCGCCAAATACACCACGATTAACAGCGTCACTGGTTGCATCAATCAATTGCTTTTTTATTGCATCATCCTGCACTGATTTTTGCATCGCTTCTGAATTGAGCTTTGCTTTCTGCATGACAGATGCAATGACATCCGGCTCTGACGTATTTAATCCGTCTGCCCATGTCGCCTCATACATAGCTTTGTTGTAGTTATCTAAAACACCCGTATTTTGAGCCCACATCGCACCACGCATCATGGTCATTGAGTTGATGATAAAAAACGGATTCATTTGATATGGCACACCATAGTGCTTAGCGTGACGCACTACATCATCGAAAAGCCACTTGCCTTTGGGCTTGATCAGAACAGGCGTTGAATTACCGGTTGCTTTGAAAATGCCGCCAAGTAATACCGGACGATAATTTAAAGTTGCGCTATATCGTTTGCACAGTTCGGGTAGCTGCGTCCAGGCCAGATAGGCTGTGGGGCTGCCATAGTCGTAGTAAAAATCCACTTGTTTCGACATTATTAAATTTCTCTATAAAACAGTTGGTCTATAAAACAGCTGGTCTTAAAAACACATGGTCTCTAAATTACATGATCTGTGAGTCACCATGATTCCAGATAACTTCGTACATCAATTTCAAATGACCAGGCAACACGTGGCTGGGTGTGGAGCATCCAATAAATGTCTGCCAGTTGCTCAGGCTGCAGGATGGCATCTTCCGGACGCTGCTCAAACCAGTCGGGAAAGAGTTTGCGTGTGGCATCTGTGTCTATGACACCATCAATAACCACATGTCC
>CAYPDN010000172.1:0-8138 GCA_964409445.1 uncultured Granulosicoccaceae bacterium | reverse complement strand
ACACAACGCATAGTGCGGCGGAAGGTTTTCAACAGGCTGGCGAGTACTTACGTGAAATGCGTGAAGCTGCCGGCTATTCCATTGATGGTTTTGCCAAAGCAATGAATCGGCAGAATGCTGTAACAAAGATTGAATCTGTAGAAGCGGGTCGTGAAGAGTTTCCGAACGACTGGCTTGACCAGATTTCAGCACTGTTAAAGCAAAATGATCCAATGGAGTTTTTTGATAAGCTGCGAAGTCTTTACGATGTGGAGCAAAGTGCAGAGGAATCGCCGGACAATGTTCATGGAGCAAATGACCAAGAACAAAGCCACCATACTTCTCGGCCAGTATCAGCTGTTGCGTCGAAAAGACGCGAAAAACTGAATGAAATTTTTACTGATGACACGCTCGAGGGCTTGAGCGAAAGTCAGTTTGAAGAGTTGTCTGAATTTATCAAAACCAATTACCACGCAGCGTTGCAGTTGGTGGGTAAAAAGTCGCACGACTAATACCATGCCGATCACAATAGAATTGTTGACAGAATTTTTTGGTTGGTGTTTTGTAGTAAACAGCGTCATCCTGAGCTTTACTACACTCGCTTTTTATCTTGGGCGAGGGTGGATCCCGAAGTTGCATGCTGGACTGTTCTCTCTGCAAGAGGAGACTGTCAAAGCAAGTCACTTTAGTTTTTTGGCAAACTATAAGCTAATCACGCTGGCTTTTAGCCTTGTGCCATACATCGCGTTAAAAATAATCCATTAGTCTGCAGGCCTGATTACCCACGCCTGATTGACCATGTCCGGTCGCCAATGGTCTGTCTATCTGTGTGTTACTTTTAAAGCAACTCCGTTACACAAGAGTGACCAGTTCTTCAGAACTCGTCGGGTGAATTGCAACAGTGTCATCGAAGTCTTTTTTGGTCGCACCCATTTTCACAGCGACGGCAAAACCCTGCAGCATTTCATCTACACCTGCACCAATCATATGAACACCGACTACTTTTTCTTCGACACCCTGAACCACCAGCTTCATTGCGGTTTTTTGCGGGTGATCAGTAAATGCGTGATACATAGGGGTAAATGATGTTTGATAACATTTAATATCACTACCGTACTTCTCACGTGCCTCAGTCTCTGTCAGTCCAACAGCGCCAATAGGTGGATGACTGAAAACAACTGACGCTATGTTCTCGTAGTTTAATTTTCGATCTGACATACCCGCATAAAGGCGTTCAGCGAGTCGGCGCCCTGCGGCAATAGCTACCGGTGTAAGCTGCGCGCGTCCTGTGGCATCACCAAGGGCAAAAATACTTTCGACATTGGTTGCCTGAAATTCATCAGTCGGGATATAGCCGCGGCTGTCTGTATCTACACCGGCGCTTTGCAAATTAAGCTCTGCTGTTAGCGGGCTTCTGCCAATTGCGTAAATAACCTGATCAAACTCACCAAGATCACGATCATCTTTTGTTGTCAGGTTGATGGCGCTGCCTGCGGACTTGAGTTCTTTAAGATCGGAATTATTGATGATTTTCAAGCCTTCGTTTTGCATAATTTCCGTAAGAGTGCTTGAAAGGATGTCATCAAACTCCCGCAGGAAATGCTCTCGCCTGATAATCAGACTGACATCTGCACCGAGTGAATGCAGCATACCGGCAAGCTCCACTGCAATGTAACCTGCTCCCACGACTGCGACTTTGTTCGGCATTTCAGTGAGTTCAAAAAAGCCATCTGAAGTAATGCCGAGCTCTGCCCCCGGAATGTCGGGGACTATTGGTGTGCCGCCCGGTGCCAGTACTATGCGTTCAGTGGTGTAGGTTTTATCTCCGACTTTTACGGTGTGTTCGTCAACCAGTGAGCCAAATCCGTTGAGGTGTTCTACATTTTCTTTGGCAAGATTTTTCTCATAGATACCGTTAAGGCGTCTGATGTATTGCTCGCGGTCAGTGACCAGCTTGTTCCAGTCAAATCCTTGTCGTTCAATATCGAACCCGTAGCCTGCGGCATCGTTGAGTGTGTGCGCGATGTGTGCCCCGTACCACATGACCTTCTTTGGTACGCAGCCGCGGTTAACGCAGGTACCACCCAACCTGTCGAATTCTACAACCGCACATTTGGCACCGTGCTTCGCTGCTCTTCTGGCGCACGCTACACCACCACTGCCGCCGCCGATGGCGATCAAGTCGTATTGATATTTCATTTACAGTCCTCACTTTTACTTGACGGCAGGTTATGGTTGCGGAAGCTACGAATGCTCGAATAATATCGAGCGCGTGCGGCCGCGGGGTTTATAATTGGGATGAGAATAATACAATTCTAGCGCAAGAGTAGCATTATGCTGTCTGCAGGTACGCCACATTGATTCCCGATCGATTGTATCACTATGCAAGATTGATCCGTGCCGATAAACCGATCGGTGCGGCGTTGTTGCTTTGGCCAATGCTCTGGGCGCTCTGGGTTGTCTCTGATGGTAAGCCCGACTGGCGAGTGTTGCTGGTGTTTGTGATTGGTACTTTTCTAATGCGCTCGGCGGGTTGTGCAATTAATGATTTTGCCGATCGCAATATTGACGCTTCAGTCGATCGTACTCAGCACCGACCTATCGTTACCGGCGCGATAACACCGATAGAGGCTGTTATGGTGGCACTGGTGCTGTCGATTGTGTCTTTTCTGCTGGTTCTAACAATGAATCCACTGACGGTGGGGTTATCTTTTGTAGCCGTCGGGCTGGCATTTTTGTATCCGTTTACCAAGCGATTTACCTGGTGGCCACAGCTTTTTTTGGGGCTGGCGTTTGGCTGGGCGGTACCGATGGTAAGCGCCGCTCAAACCGGTAGTGTCCAACCTGTGGCCTGGCTAATCTATGCGGTTGCCATTGCGTGGGCGCTGGCTTATGACACGATCTACGCCATGGTTGATCGTCCGGATGATATCAAGCTCGGGGTAAAATCGACGGCTATTCTATTCGGGCAATACGAGGTGGCGATTGTTATGGTGCTACAGGTCGCCGTTCTTATCGCGATGGCAGTTGTCGCACTTGGCACCGGATCGGGCTGGGTGTTTGCTATCGGCTGGGTAGCCGCGTCTATTGTTTTGATGCGGCAATGGCAGCTAATACGAACGCGCCAGTCAGCACCTTGCTTTGATGCCTTTATGCTCAACAATCACATGGGTGCGTTATTGTTTGCGGGTTTTTTTCTGGACTACCTTGTCCGTCACATCGTTAGTTCACCCGGTGCTTAAGTAAACAATTCGTGTATCAGTTTATTTCCCAATTGATTCGTCGCAATCGTGAATTGTTGCAGGATAACAATCGCAGTGACACCAATGCTTCCGTTGATGATATTCGTGCGGTACTGACAACCCAGGCTATTGCGCAAAATGCATTACGTCGTCAGGCGTTATATAAAAGCAACTATTCAACACCACTGCAGGTTGTAATCGTTGGCCCAACCCAGGTTGGTAAAAGCACTGTAGCGAATATTTTGCTGCGGCAAAATCTGGCCGAGTCGAGTGCACAAGCAGGCTTTACGGTTCACTGCCAGGGCTTTCATGTAGTGGCAGAGCTTAAGGATCGCTACAATTGTAGCGAAAATCAGGGTAACGACGGTCAAGGTAACGACAGCCAGGGTAACGACAACTGGGCAACGGAATATTTTGGTGAGTTGCAACAATCGCCACAAAAAACACTCGATCGGCAGATACTGTCCGAGTACTCGCTGCAGGAAACGTTAAGTCCGGATTCACCATTTACTGACACAGTGATCTGGGATACACCGGATTTTGACTCAATTCGATCGTTCGACTACAGAGCACCTCTAACCAAAGCACTTACGTTGGCAGACCTTGTTGTGTTTGTAGTCAGCAAAGACAAGTATGCAGACAAGACTGTCTGGATCATGCTTGAGTTACTGGCATCTCTGAATGCATCGGTTGTGATCGTGATGAATAAGACACCGCAAAATGTACGTGCTGAACTAAAGGCGTCAATCGAAAATAAATACCGTAGTGCACTGGAAAAAAGTGCACCGAAAAAAAGTACGGTTCCTGAGATAAATTTTATTGGTGAGTATTCAAAAGAACGACTCGCACAGACAGCACCTTTAATTGCAGAAGAGGAGCTTGCTGAGTTACAGCAAAATATCAAAGAGTCTTTGCAACGTGCCAGTCAGGAAGATGTAGAAAACAATACTCTTGGCTTTATTCGCAATCACTGGTCATTATGGACTGCCGGTGTCAGTGCGGAACACCGATTGCAGGCTGAATACAAGGATTTGGTGGAGCAAGTAGGGGCGGAAACCCTGCAAAGATACCGCACAGAGTACATAGACAGTGATCGGCATCGCGAGGTAATACAGCTCGCATTATCGGAACTACTGGTATTGCTTGAGGTTCCAGGTATGGCTAAACCACTAAGCAAAATACGCAGTGTCGTAACCTGGCCAGTTCGTACACTGATTGGCGCTGCCAAAGAACCGTCTCCCGTCAGCAACGATGATCGCAACGAAGAGCGACGTTTGCTGGATGAACTGGGTAAACACGCAACTGCCACATTGATTGCATCGATAGCCCGAAAGGAATCAGGCACTGATGGACTATGGTGGTCGCAAATGAGAGAGCAGGTCACAGGTGCTGAGTCGGAAATTAAAGCCCGCTACAATCAAAGCCTCGACAATTATCAGACGATGCTGCAGGTCGAGATAGACAGGGCCGCACAGTCGCTTTACCAGGTACTACAGGAACAGCCGGCGACACTGAACGGTTTACGTGCAGCCAGAGTTACTGCGGATGCAGCTGCAGTTGTCCTTGCTGTCAAGTCCGGTGGCCTTGGAGCTGTTGATCTGGTAGTGGCTCCTGCAATGCTGTCTTTAACGACACTGCTGACAGAGGGTGCACTGGGCAAATACATGCAGCGTATACAAAAAAAGCTGACCTCATACCAGCAAAAAGAGGTGCAGTCGGTGATTGATAGAAAAATAGCCAAACCGTTTTTACAGTTAGGACAAAACATCGCGCGTGATGAAAATATATCGCAGGATGAATTGCAGCGGATGACTGCGAAGCTTGAGGCCGGTGATGTCTGAGAAGCTGGCGAGAGCTCTTTTCAAAGAGTCAGAACAACTCACGACTGCGCTTTCTGCTGCGGGCTGGTTGCCATCTGCAGACAATTTAATCGATACCAAAAGCCCTGTTGATCTGTTCAGTACAGAAGAGAGACCACTGGTTGTCGGGTTGTTTGGTGGCACTGGTGTTGGTAAAAGTTCGCTGTTAAACAGACTGGCTGGCGCTGAAATAGCACGTACCGGTGTTGTGCGACCGACATCCATGGAAATCACCGCCTACCTGCACGACAGTGCCACGCTGAATGCGCTACCGGATCACTTTAATCCTGCAAGCTTTTCCGCTAATCGACACAGCAACGATGCATTGGCCGATGTAATGTGGGTAGATATGCCTGATTTTGACAGCGATGAAACTGCCAATAGAGATCAGGTACTTCAATGGTTACCTCACATTGATTTACTAATCTATGTGGTGACTCCCGAGCGTTACAAAGATGCTGAGGGATGGAGCATGATGCTTGAAAACAGTTACCGCCATGCATGGTTGTTTGTGATAAATAAATGGGATCGAGCTGATCCTGTTCAGTATCAGGACTTTGTCGGTTTATTGGAAGGCAGCGGTTTTTCTTCACCGCAGGTTTTTCGCACGGTATCTGAAGGTCAGCATGAAGAAGATCAGTTCGACACAATGGTTGGTGTAATTGGCTCACTTTCAAACCACAAAGTGGTTAAGCACTTGCAGGAGCGTGGATGGATGCAGCGGCTTGAGCGTTCGCAGGTGCAGTTGCAACAACACGTGGATGTTCTGGCAAGTGCCGGTAGCGACAGAATGATAACGTCTTTTGAAATGCACTGGCAGGAATTCGAACAGTCGGCGATTGCTCATCTTGACGGGCCTTTTAGACAGCACAGTGAATTGTTTGCGGAAGCTAAAACCGATGCCGTGAGCAGCGTGTTGAAATCACTGGCCGGAAAAAGCTCTAAAACACCTGTCACTAATAATGTCGCGACCGGTATTGCCGCGAGATCATCAGCCGACTTACTTTGGGATGAATGGCTTACCGTTCGTTATCAAAGCACTGTGCAAAAATTTCAGCTTGCTGATGGCGAACACGGTGTGCCAAAGAGCGTATTCAGTAAGTTTAACTTTATTGGCATGGATAAAGATGCTGCAGCCCCCGCTGTTACGAATACCGCAGAAAATACCGCAGAGAGTACCAGTAAGTTAATGAGCCACCATTTGAATCAAGCAGTGGCATCTGCGATAAAAAACCCTGGTACTGCGGCACAAAGGTTAGTGGCAAGAAGTGCGTTTGTTTTAAAGATTGTTCTACCAATTCTGGCTCTTGTTTGGGTCACTTGGCGAGTTGTGAATGGATTTATATCTGGTGCTGAAGATCGTAGTGCTTATGTCGGTCTGGATTTTCTGGTAAATGGATTGTTGCTGGCCGGACTTGGCTGGTTAGTACCTTTTGTGGTTGAAAAAGTCTTTGTGCCTTCGTTACCTGATTCAATATACCGCGCACTGCACAGTGGTTTGAAAAACGGGCTGCAGCAAATTGAGGAACAAACACGAGTCGGACTTTTAAAGATCAGTGAGGAACAGAAGGCCCATCATTCGAACTGTGATGAGTTGCATCAGCGTATTGATAAGCTGCTTAATACGGCGGCTGAAGCACCCAATCAAATGTTGAGTCGTGTATTGATGGCAGCGCCAGGCAATAAGGTCCAGACTGGTGAGTAAATTGTAGCGAGTAATTCGTCGTGAATAATTCGTTATGGGGTTCTGGCAACAGCCCACAAGCTGATACGACGAGCACCGGCCGATTTCAAGCGCCTTGATACCGCTCTTGCTGTTGCCCCGGTGGTGTACACATCATCTACGATGGCCACGTGTAAACCGCGAATGTGCTCAGGCTCTCGCACTTCAAAGGCGCGTCGAATATTTGCCTCGCGTTTTGCGGCACTCAAGCTTGATTGGGGCAGCATCAATACAGATCGCGCGACCGACGTTGTGTCGAGCCGTATGCCGAACCGGTCAGTTACCGTGCGCGCGATTTGTTCTGCCTGATTGAACCCCCGTTCCAATAATCTTTGCCTGTGTACCGGAACCGGCAGCACAATATCCGGGAAATCCTGTCTGGATTCATCGTTGTAGTGTCTTTCGACCGCGTCTGAGAGAAGGTTTCCAAGCAAGCGACTGAATTTATTTTCTTCAGAAAATTTGAGCCTCTTGATCATAAAATCGATAGGTGGCCGGTACAGGTAAGGAACAATAGCTTCATGAATATCGCTCGCTGTAGAAAGGCAACGTCCGCAGAGTCGATTGCTATTGAAATCAGGTGTGAAAACCACAGGAACCGCGCATCTGCTGCAGCTAAAGTGGTTGTGCGGCAGACTTATGTGGCATTCATGACACAGATCCAGTCCAGGTAGTCCTTGAGTGTCGCAAAGACAACAAACCTCAGTCAGTATCGTTTTGTATAGTTTGTGAAACATAAATCACTGAAGTAGAACGAAATAATGTGATTTACGTTCTAGTTAGAGCCCAAGAGGTAGACTCTATCAAAGATTGTGTCCCGGCAATTGTTGATCATCTCACATAAAGTTGTGTTAGGATTCCGGTCAACCGTGTACGTATTATGAAATTCGGCTTCCGAATAAGTAATGTAAGTACAGGACGGCAGAGCGTTCAGGAGTGGGCGTCACGCTGTCTGTTGCGGTAAAACAAAAAAAGCGCACGGCCAACCCGTGCACCCTGTGGGTGAGTAGGAAACGTACGGATTCTGCTCTTTTAATAATTTTAATTAGAGTATTCTTGCAAAATCGGAGTGATTTCCATGCATATAAAACTCCTGTCCGTTGCTATTGCAGCAACGATCCTAACAGGTTGCGGCACGCTTGCGGGTGGCGGTGCTGATGGTGAAGAGATAAAGGCAACCGAGAGTTACATTGCCTCATCGTCGGGTGGTGTTGTCGGCGTTAGCAATGGCTGCCTCCATTCCAGTAAATTCGACGACGAAACTAAAATTGGCTCTTGCGAAGGCGAGGACGATGGCGCGGGTGATAAAGTTGCGGCTGCACCGGCACCACAGCC
>CAYPDN010000171.1:5144-8174 GCA_964409445.1 uncultured Granulosicoccaceae bacterium | reverse complement strand
CCCGTCCACAGGGATGGTCGGTTGACTGACCGCAGGATTTGAGCCAAATCCACGCCGGAAATCGGGCTTGTGCGCATGGGTGTATAGAATATTCATCATACCCAGCACCATAAGCACCCAGACAAAGTGCAATCCGTGAAGAAACGATGTTTCCAGACAGTTGTGCAGCATTGCATAGGCAATAACCGCAGTAGAAAGCGGGTCAGCAGAATTTCTTGTGAAAGTTAAAAAGATCCATAGGGCAAGCAACCAGAATACCGTCGGGATAACACCAAGCTCCAGTGCCAGATCAACAAAACCACTGTGAGCGGTATGCAGCAACTGGTAGTAGGACCACTTGATATCAAGCGCTTCAGGTACATCTCCCACACCCCAATAAGCGCCGTACCCGGTACCAAACATCCAGTCTTTTTTAATGTCAGTTAGCAGATGAAACCAGATACCGGTGCGACCCGTTAGCGCTTCCTCCGGCAGAATACTGCGATAGAAATCTATCGGCGCTTCACCGACTCCAATGAGAATCATCGGAAAAACAACCATCACAAACAGCCAGAACACAATTACTGCGATAGACACAAGTCTGAGCAGATGGATTGACATTATTGCCAGAGGGACCAAAAGAGCGACAAATCCCATCGGTGTTTTCGAACCACTGATTAGCAGCAATCCACCCCAGCCAAGAATGCAAAACATGGCCAGGCGCTTTTCTGACCGCGATTCTGCGTAGTAGCGGTAGATGCAGACCGCAATAAGCAGAAATGCACCCGCGATTCCACCAAATTCATTTTTAGCTGGATGTAAGCCGGTAAAGTTACCGAAAATATCAAACGAAATATGCGGCACTAGTAAAAACAACATTTCATAAATCAGCAGGCTCACTGAGCAAAACTGCAAATAATTTACATACCGGTCCTGAGAGCGACTGATAATCACCGCTCCTGCAACTGAAGTAAAAAGCAGAACCTGCCTGATCGCGCGCCGCAGTGTGTCGTCGGGGTGATCAGACCAGAAGACCGAAGCCAGCAGGAAAACACCGAATATCATCATCGGCGCTAATATGCTCAGGTAACTGCTTAGTACTTTTCTGGAACGGATTATCCAAAGCAGGCAGGCAAAGGTAAAAGCGGGCAGCAATAACTGCTTCCACAATGCAGCACCGGAACTTACGATCTCAAGTCGAAGCTCAAGATCACGCGCCATCAACGCCGACTTCGCACGTAAATCCGGAGAGAACGCTTTGGTAACCCAGGCGAGCATTAAGAACAACGGGATTCCTTTAAGAAATATCCCGAGTCTTTCGCTTGAAACGCGAAGAGGGCCGTGGCTACGAGCGTGTTGCATTGATATCTATAGGCTAGAGATTGTTTTCATAAGCAGATGCAAATTGCATCTGCTTAAGGACAATACCTAGGCGTTGCCGTAACTGTAGTATGAGTAGTATGTGCCGCCCATTTCGAGCTGGTTTAACACAACACCTACCATTGGTGCTTCAACACGTTGCAACGATTGCAAACAACGGCTGATATGCTGATAAGGAGTCGAGCGAGCGCGGATAGCATAGATAACTGCATCAGCATAACCAGACAGTACCAGCGGATCACTCACCGGCAATACCGGTGGTGCATCCAGAATCACGTAAGCGTACTTTTTGGCAGCTTCCTGAATATGAGACTGGAAGCGTGGTGAACTGATCAGCTTCAAAGGATTCAAAGGTGTAAAGTTGGCACACAGCAGATCAAGGTTGTTGTCGATACCGATGACACACTGTTCAAGTAACGCCTCTGCAGATAGTACTTCACGCAAACCCATATCAGATTTGTTCACACCGAACATATTACTGACGCCACGAGTACGTAAATCACAATCAATCAGTAGCGTGCGCCCGACATTCGAATAGCTGTAAGCGAGGTGCCCGGCAATAGTTGATTTACCTTCGCCCGCGATAGTTGAGGTAACCATAACAATCTTGTGCGGCTGATCTACACGATCAAGCATCATACCTGTTCGAACGGTGTTGACCGCTTCTTTAAAAATGGCACCTTCTTTGGACCGTTCAGCCTCTTCCATTGAGTTCAGCACAACAGGGCGAATAAAGTTCTTCTTGATGATCGGCAGCGAGCCCAATAAAGGCAAGCCGATTCTCTGGTGCACATCTTCGCCATCACGAATACCCGTGTTAAACAACTCACGAAGAATGTAGTACAGCATTGACAACAGCAAGCTGCCCAATCCGGCAAGCAGAAACAACACTGCCTTTTTCGGCTTTGACGGCAGTAGCGGATCTTCCGCCTGAGAAAGAATGCGAGCGTGGGCACTTTGCAGATCTATAGTTTCTGTAGTCTCTTTGGTGCGCTCGAAGAAAAGATCGAACAATCGCTGCGCAGACTCCACTTCGCTTTTGAGTTCAACATATTTATCGCTTTGTTCGTTGCGCGAGTAAAACCTGGAGCGGGTGTCATCGATGCGTGACTGCAGGCTTGCTTCCTCTGCCTGGGCCGCGTTGAATTTCAGTTCAACGGTTTCAATAATTTTGTTTATCTGAGCTCTCAAAGAAGAATTTGCCGAATTGAGATCAGAGTCCGCCGCCAGCATTCTGGGATGTTGCGGGCCGAACGTTTTAGCAAGCTCTGCTTTCTTCTGGCGCGCCAGAACTACATCGAGCTTTAACTTCTGAGCTAAATCATCTGATTGCACAACCGGCAATGACTCTCTGCTGCCACCAGCATTTCTAACCTGGTCGCGAGTGATTTGCGCTTCTGCTTTACGCGAGCGCACACCAACCATCTCCGCCAGTAGCTCCTGCAGTTCCTGAGATACAATTTCAGTCACATCATCGTTAATGTCGATGATATTTTCCTGCTGCAGATATTCAGCCAGATCCTGTTTAGAGGTATTTAAATCTCCACGCAATCCCTCTACTTGTCCTGCAAGCCAGGAAGCTGCAGTTTTAGTACGCTCAAGTCGCGCTTCAAGGTCAGACTCTATATAGGCTTCTGCGTGAGCGTTAGCAATGTCACGAGCCAGCATTGG
>CAYPDN010000171.1:0-5044 GCA_964409445.1 uncultured Granulosicoccaceae bacterium | reverse complement strand
ACTTTCTCTGCAAGCGGCCGTGATCTGAGTACTTCAAACTCCGTCGCCAGGTACTCTTCGCTCTCGGCGTTGAGTCCGTACAGCGCATCCACCGGAACAACCTGTGTTTCCTTTCTTTCGATTAATATCGTCGCTGTCGCTTTGTACTGCGGCGTCAGACTATTGATAATAAAGTAAGAAGCCAGCAGAACCATGAAGGTAAACAACGCAATGCGCCATTTGTTATCAACAATGGTTTGCCAGTATCTTTCGAAATTAAAGCTGAACTCTTCCTTGTTCAGTTCTGTGAGGTTGCTATCCAATGGATGGAGTGATTTCATTTAAACAACTCTTCTAAAAGAAGCCTTGAGGGATGGATAGGATGTCACCAGGGTATACCGGATCTCTCATTTTGATTCTGCCCGAGCGCTGCTGACCATCAACTTCACGCGATACCTTGATGCGTTTCTTGGAAGCACGTGCAGAAAACCCACCAGCCATTGCAATGGTCTTCTCAACTGTCAGACCTGGTTGATAGGCATAGTTACCCGGACGCTGAACCTCACCGTTAATAAAGATCTGGAGGTACTCGGATATTTCAATAATGTCTCCCGGAAGCACGGCATCGGTCAGGCGCATGCTAAAGAGCTGTGCCTGGCCATTAATTTCGCGCGTCAGGGTGATACGTTCTTTTGAAGCTTTGTCGGCAAATCCACCAGCAAGCGCAATTGCTTTGTCGAGAGTCAGACCCGGCTTGTAGTCATAACCACCCGGGCTATTCACTTCACCATTGATATACACCTGTCGATACTCGGCTACTGACACTCGTACATCGGGATTAACCAGATAATTACCACTCAACTCTCTGGTGATAGTTCGTTCAAGCTGAGATACGGTCATACCACCGGCACTGACTGCACCAAGCAAAGGATAATTAAGGGTTCCGTTTTCATCCAGTTTGATATCCATCGAGAGGTCTTCCTGACCGAAGACAACAATTGCTACCTCGTCGCCTGCGCTCAGTGTGTAGGTGTCCTGCGCATGCACCTGCGAGGCACAGAAAATGCCGCCGCAAACAGCTGCGACTGCAACCAAATTACTAATAAACTTACCGATTATTGTTTTCATGAGACCTTATTTACCTTGTCGCGGTGATTTCGAGCAATATACGCCGGTATCACTGACTGACACCTGAAATCCGCAGAAAGTTTCTTCTTTGCCTTAGACAATTCACACGAAAATGCAGCAATCAAGTCGCTAAAGCTGCAACCACCAGTTCACAACGAGACAGCCATCACAACCGCCAACAATATCAGACTCACTGCCAGCTGTTGTGACAAACGGAAAAATGCTGCCTGTATCGCTAGTATCGGCCGAACTGCCGGCTTTCTTACCCCAATCCACACATAATTTTCACCGGAATCGGTCTTTGCTTCCATAAACTTCACAGTTTCACGATCATACTGCAATTAGATGCGCAGGCGGACTTACCTCATAGTTATAAATGCACCAGTGATCTACAGCCTAAGGTAATTAAGTCAGAGAGAGAGTCTAGTGGCTGGCGCCTGAAACCTCCGCAGATTCCAGCAGTTTGTTAAGTGTGCCGATGTACTTGAAAAGCGAAATATATGCTTCGGGAGCTGCTTCCTGCAGGCGCTGGGTCTGGCTTTTAAAGTACCTGACCGCTTGATCGTGATCCGTCAGTAGTGAAGCCAGAAGTTCCTGCTCTTCGCTGGTTGCCTCTATATTGAAGTTTTTTCGCCTGGCTTCGAGCAGATTGAGATAGTCAAAATGCCGACGCTTGGTGGTCTCCATCGCGTTGTAGGCAATCAGCGCAGGAGAAACCAGCTCACGGGTATCGTCTTGCAGAAGCTCAGACAAATTGACTAACCACCAATGTGAGACATTTCGACTTTCGGCCTCAGTACTGATTCAATCGTTCGAGTCTCCGAATAGCGATCCCGACGACGACGCCAAAGCGTTGCAAGTTTTTCCTGTAGCTCGACATCACTTGCACCACCACGGATGAGACTCATCAGATCATGACCATCTGCGGCAAAGAGGCAGGTATAGAGTTTTCCAACGGCCGACAAACGAGCACGGCTGCAGTCACCGCAGAATGGCTCACTGACCGACGCAATAATACCAATCTCGCCACCACCATCGCGGTAGCGCCACCGGTTAGCGACTTCACCTCGATAGTTCGGTGGAATTTTTTCAATTGGATTTTGTGCATTGATTAGTTTGGCTATCTCGGCTGCAGTCACAACCTCAGTGTTTTTCCAGCTATTGGTATTGCCGACATCCATAAATTCAATGAAACGCAGGATCTGACCACTACCGTGAAAATACTCAGCCATCGGTAAGATGCTGTGTTCGTTAAGGCCGCGTTTGACCACCATGTTTACTTTTACTGAATCAAATCCGGCATCACTCGCCACTGAAATACCATCAAGAACTTTTTGCACCGGTACACCAACATCATTGACCGCCATAAACGTTTTATCGTCCAATGCATCGAGACTAATGTTCACTCGGGACAAGCCGGCATCACGTAAACTACGCGCACGTTTCTCGGTGAGTAACACTGCATTGGTAGTCAGACTGATATCATCGATCTTTTCAATAGATGCAACTTTCTCTACCAACTTTTCAAGCTCGCTGCGAACCAGAGGCTCACCACCCGTAAGACGGATCTTGCGCACGCCCAGTTCAGAGAAAGCTTTGACTATTCGAATAATCTCTTCAAAGGACAGCAACTCGTTTTTCGATAAAAACTTGTAGCCTTTACCGAACTGCTCTTTGGGCATGCAGTAGACACAACGAAAATTACACCGATCAGTGACAGAAACACGCAAATCATGAATCGGACGGTTCAATCCATCCGTAATACTGATGCGCTCGTCTGTAGCATGTTTGTCTGAGGTCGGGGTGTTCATGAGTGTTTGTTCGGGTAATCCTGGTGCTATATTAAAATGGGGTTATTCTACTAACGGAATCCAATATGCCAGTAAAGATCATGTGAAAACGTTATCCTGCCTGCAGTTACCATCAAAAAAACTTGTCACTTTAATACCTTACATATCAGGCTGGCCACTAGCCACCACCGCGCTGATAGCGCAGATCAAAGAAGCGTAAAAATTCCTCACGCTCGGTATCGCTGAAATTCTTAAAATCAAAGTCTACTTTGACATATGGCATGGAGATCGATGCAATATGTCGAAACTGTTGAGCACCCACATCAATTCGAACACTACCGGGAGAGGCATCAACAGTAACACCTGCCTCATCAATACTGTGCGGTCTGTCATTCAGGGCGTTGGGCAGGAGCCTGAAAAACTCTTCACGCGTAAAGCCCATTTCGCGACTGAACGTATTTGCCATCAATCTTTACCTGCAGCTCTTATTTATTTGCTTTTGTCGCGTCTGCTTTTTGCGTCTGCTCTTTTTCCGGGCCGCTATCATCCGCCAGCGACAGGCGGCCAAATAGCGATAACATCATTTTCAACAACAACTCCACTCCGGTCACGATCTTCGGGGTTAATGTACGCACCATTAATCAATACCAGATGCGCGTCTTTTCTATTCACACCAAACTTGTCAATGAGCTGATATAGTGTCACGTCGTCAGCAACATCTATCTCAACAGCATTGTTGACTGCAGTCGCTGGCAACAAATGTTGAAGTGTTGCATATAGTTTGAAGGTGATTTTCATACTATCTTTTTTGTTCTTCTATCTAATCTCAAGAGGCCCGATCATTAGGCACCGAAACTCTCAGTTGTCTTTGCCTAAGCAGCGGTAACCTGTGACTGCGAACATGCCAGATAAGCTTCCATAAGTCTCATCGGATCTTTTTTCAGTCTTTCCTTCCACGGGCCAAGGCGAGTTTGTGATTGAATCAAACCACGCAGTACGCCAACGTGCTGTGTCAGACCAAGGCTGCTGGCACCCACAATCACATCATCTTTAAATTGCAGATTGAGATACTTATGTTCAGGTTCGTTGACCAGCTCTGATGAGTCACCACCTGGCACACCCATCCATTGTCCAAACGAAGCCGAAACCAGCCCAATCGTATCGAGTACATTCATATTTAAGTTACCAACATGCTCTGAACGATGCCCTCTGACCATATTGGAAGCAGCAACTTTTGCATGCTCAACCGCAGTCGGCTGAATTGCCTGAACCGTATATTCACCGGTATTAAAATCTTTTCCCTGACAAACATCGCCCGCAGCATAAATATCTGCATCACTGGTTTGCAGGTAATCATTAACAAGAATGCCCTGATCAGTATGCAAACCGCTGTCTGCAATGAATCCCATGTTTGGCGCAACGCCGGTGGCACTGATAACAAGGTCTGCATCTACAGACTGTCCGGTACTGAGGCTTACGCGCAGCTTGCCACCGCCCAGCTGTTCGATCGATTCAGCGCGCGTGGAGGTATGTACTGCCACGCCTTTTTTCTCGCACCAGCTCTTGATCATGTTGCCAGATATGTCATTCATCATCCGCGGCACCATGCGGTTTTCCATTTCAACAACTGTAAGGTTTACATCACGGAGCGCTAACGACTCAAGGATGATGCAACCGATAAAGCCCGCGCCCATCAGCACAACATTAGCACCGGGTTTAGCAAGCTTCACAATGTGCCGGGCATCTTCGAGAGTCCAGCAATTGTGCACTCCTGGTGAGTCGATACCGGGTACCGGCGGTACGACCGGACTTGCACCGGTTGCAAGCAATAGCTTGTCGTAACGCCTTACCGAACCATCGTCGGTAATGAGTCGATTGAATTCTGTATCAATCGATGTAACTGTTTTTTGTACCAGTTCGATATTGAGTTTTTCAAAATGCATTGCAGTCTTGCGCAGATAGGTACCGTTTTCCTGAATTTTATCCGTCAAATAATAAGGAATTGCCATGCGCGAATAAGGTGGCTCGGGCTCAGCGCCAATCAAAGTAATATTTGCCAGCGGATCAAGTTTTCTCAACTGCTCTGCGGCAACTACACCGGCAGGACCAGAACCTACGACAACATAAATCATGTGTGTTCCCCATCA
>CAYPDN010000170.1:0-8189 GCA_964409445.1 uncultured Granulosicoccaceae bacterium | reverse complement strand
GCGTTGTACAACTGGCAACTCTTTAGCGAAAGACAACCACAGCCAATACACGAAGATAACGAATCCCGGAGCCTGGTCAGCTGATCAATTTTTACATTTAAATCAGTTTTAAATTGGTTACTCAGCTTGTCCCAGTCACGTTTGGTTGGGGTTCTGCCCGCAGGCAAACCCGACATATGATGTTGAATTTGATCGAGTGTGTAACCTAATTGTTGTGCAATTAGAATAAATGACACACGGCGCACGACTTCTTTTTTGAAAAGACGTTTGCCGCCCGCGGCTCGAGTACATTCGATCAATTTCCTGTCACTGTAGAATCGCAACGCAGAGACCGTAGTACCAGTACGTTTTGCCAGGTCGCCGATTGTAATCAGTTTGCTTGCAGCCAAAATTTTATCTCCCTGGAGTTGACCTCATGTTTACTTGAGGTTTTATCATAACAGCTATCAACACTATTTTTGGGAGATCGAAGTGACCTATGTTGTTAAGGAAGAGTGTATAAAATGCAAACTTATGGATTGCATTAAAGTGTGTCCAACCCAGCGGGCCGCTTGATCAATAAGGTAACACTTTTCTTCGCTACAGCCGCCATTGCTGCGTTGAAAAAACTCGACGTATGACCTATATGCCTGCGTTTTTCCGCCTTGCACTGACGACTGTAGCTGTGAAAAGTTTGTCACCTTATTCATCAAGCGGCCCACTAGTGCTTCAGGGAAGGTGAAAACATGCTGGTTATATTCCCGGAAGACTGTATTGACTGTGGCTTATGCGTAGCGGAGTGTCCGGTTGACGCAATTGCCGGACCTGTGGATGAGGCAGATGACCTCTCTGACAATGAACGATACTGGTTAGAGGTAAACAGTAACTACGCAGCCATCTGGCCCGAGATTATCGAGAAAGGCGAAGCACCTGCAGACGCAGAGAAATGGAAGGACGTACCAGATAAGAAAAAATACTTCTCAGAAAAACCCGGCGGATGTTCACGAAAATAGCTCGCCACCCCAACAGCAAAAAGATAAACCAGAAAAATACTAGCCGGACATTTTAACTTCGGTACATCCGGCTGGTGCTATCTACGGAATAATGGTCGACAACAGTCTCAGATTCATCCATATTTCTTCATTGATACCCACCCGAAACACTTTCATCCAACATGTCTCGTAGTCGATTTCTACAATCTGAGCATTAACGATTGTATTATCCCCGACCATCAGGCTTCGGTAGGTAACACCAGATTCAATATTACCCGGAAGGCTGCAATCCTCAGCGTAAGCTGCGCCACCAAATAGAGCAGCAGTCAGTATCGATATTTTAATTAACTTATTCATTTGTCCCTCGGAGAATTTAGATCAGCTGTGGTGCAGACTAATTCGAAGTAGCAGATCTACCGCCACGACTCTTTGCTCAACATTTTCTGTCAAAAAAAGGTCGGGGACTTTTAAGCTATTTTTATACCATCGACTGCATAATCACATTACGCCAGAAGGTTTTTTTGACCTGTAGACCACGTTCAGAGATACCGGCATAGGACACTGCGCTTTCGCATACTTGATCGGCCTGTTTAACCTTTATTTTCCGGCATTTGGCTCAATGATATTGTCAATATCCACTACATCCCATTTGAGACCCTTGTTTCGATAAATCCGTTTATGCAAATTAGGGTAGTCTCCAACATCATGGTCAAGCCTTTGACCTACCACTATGCACTTAACAACAGCGTCAGAATTGTTTTCAAGTTTATGGGGCTCCCCATCTGTGCGATAGCCAATAAAATCACCCGCTTTTACCGGAAACACATCATTGCCAATAGTAGCTTGCGCCTCACCCTCTAAAATGTAGATACACTCTTCTTCAAAATAGTGCTTATGCAACTCGGTAGATTCATGCCCGGGACTGACTTCAATGATATGAAACCCGATATTTTTCAGGCCCGTGGTATCACCGAGAGATTTATTGATTCGTTGAGCATTAGGGTTTAAAAAGTGAGTTCTGTGTTGTCCCTCCATATCATCGATCTGCTCTTTGGTCACAATATACTTATCCATTCAAGCGCACCTTTTTACTTTTACATAAGCTGTATATGACTAAATGTTCTATTCAAAAAAATAGAAATCTGCTCAGAGACGAACAAATTAATAGCTAACTTTCAGTTACTGACAGGTTTTTGAAAGTATAAATTGGGTCTTCAATAAGTTTTTGTCCGGTGATACTCTCCAGGTAAATACACCCTTCCTTTGCTACGACGTCATTTGAATCAGTTTTGCTGATGTCGGTAAGTTTGAATCTTATTTGTTTTGAATCCTCGAAGATCATGCCTGAAAAAGATTTTTTACTCATGGATTTGAATACGGGATTTTTAATGCCGTATTGTTCGCGGGCAACAGCTTTGAGCAAAGCAATAATTCCATGTGTACCAAAATTACCAGGTACTACCGGATCTGCCCGAAAATGATATATAAACGGCCACAAATCAGGGGTGATTTTTTGTATGGCTTCACGTGAGCTGACGACATCACCTTGTGTATCAGTCGAACCAAGATCTGAATCGTAAATTGGAATAATCAGATTTGACACTTTCTCATGAGCGGAACTGTCGTCCACACCCTGAGTTCCACCAAACTTTTCTCGCAAAGCGAGAATTTCATCCGGATTTAAAATACCGACAATAACATTACGCGTTTCGAGTAAAACTGCACCAGAGTCGTCGCTAATTTTGCCGTTAAAAACTGCTGTACCACCACCAGCCTTACCTTCCATCCATTTACGTTTTTGCATCGAATAACGCAGACGTTTGCCCGGTTCAAAATCCAGTGACTGATGCAGACTACAGCTGCCAGAAGACAAAGCTCTTCCGATACCGTTAACCTTGCGTGCACACCAAAAACCGACTAACTGATCCATCTGATCCTGGAATAGCATTTCCAGAGATTCGTTGATATCGAACGACCAATCTGAAACATTGTCTGGAAATCTGAAAGACGCTTCAATGCGCTCTTCATCAAGCAAATCGATTTGATCAATACACAAGATTGGTGTACGAGGCAGCTTGGCATACTTTTCATTTCCCAATGCACCCTCAGCATGCAATTCAAGCAGCTCACGGGTAAAGCACGGAAGGGTTTTCCAGTCTAGTTCGCAGAGCTGCTCACGATTGAGCTTGCCGAGAAAATCCAGATTATAGTCAGGGGCAGATCTTGTATTCATCAATCACTCATAAGGATCACGGGGGAAACCAGCGTTTTTCCAGACAGGGAAAAAAACCAATTCCCTCCTGCCTCTGATTGTACGCGATTCTGATTCATGGTTGAACGGGTCTGAGACCGGAGCTCAACTGAGGACTGAGCGCCCACCGGATCGTGCCGCTCAATGAGCCTTTTAGCCACAACATTTGCTTCAAAGGTTCAAAGCCGCAAGATCTTTTTCAAAAGCTCCGGATTTCTTTTCGTGTGGTTAAATCTCTGCGCTGCGTTTGAAACAGACAAAAAGAAAAATCCATTGCGGAGACAGATGACCGAGACAATATAAAACCTGCACAGTTAAGGAGCGGCCCGGCAACCTCCTTTGCTCAGCACCGCAATACCCCAGCTTCCCACCGGCATACAGAAACGCCCTCAAATTTTTGAAGCGATGCTCGAACTGGATATTGTGGCTAAGTAAGCGGTGCAAAAATACAATATTGGTAGGGCAGCCACGGATGATACTGTCATGCTAATTACCAGGCAAACCTGTTGCTACATTCGTGTGAAAAACACCGCACCATTGTTTGAGGATATTAAGAGCAAGAACATCCATACGGTTACGAGCAGACTACGTAGCACTGGGGAACGAACAAATGCAGGTGACGATCCGCATCGCAATACAATTCGTTTTGCTGAGTCCATGCAATTCACTCAAAAATTACAACTCAACTTACTACAAACACCGACTTAAACTTTAAGCTATGCGTGGCAACGCCAATTAACGTAGTTCACTTGTTCTTCGATTACGACAGCAGCAGCTATAAAAGAACCAAAGCTTACAAGAAATGGGGAAAAGTGCAGCGATATTGCCAACCTATTTGGAAGGCCTCTGTGAGTACCAGCGACTCCAAGCTGCGATAAGGCAGTCGCAGAATTGTAGACCTCAATTAAAAAAGCACGATCGCGTGTAGTTCGCAGGGTGGTGTGGACAGTTCACCATGTTAAACAGTGTCACACGCACTACCGGTGATTGAGTTTTTGTCCGATACTTCGATTATAAAATTGAGCAGCCCGCTCCTGCCGACACAGCTAAAAACGGGCTACCCAATACCCGCAGTCCCTGCATTCCGTTTCCGATCTCGCGACAGCGAGTGACGTTCCATATCATCCCTGTGAAATTATAGCGACCCTCCTCCAGGGGCATGGCGAGCCATGCAAGTCGCATCCAATCAACTGGATTTCTGTACTGACAGGGACAGACTATCTCAATTGTTAAATTGTGTGCAACCTTGCTTTCAAAAGCTGGCTGCGTTGGTGGTTTTAGAAGTTAATTAAAGCCGGGTATGATTACCTACGTGGATTACCTATTTTGGACTCTACAACGCGGTAGCGTTAACAGGATTTATTTGTATTTTCATTTCTGATACAAGATCCTAGCAGCAATTACAACATCCCAATGTAATTACCTTATACATCCTCAAGCCTAAAGCAACGGATGGAGTGTTGCCGGGATGCCTAAACGCCGGGACGCAAGTGTGATCGCCGCAATCCATTTAAATATCTCCTGATTTCCCGCCGAGAATTTAAACGATAACTTTCTTATTAACTGCAGATTCCAAAACAAATTTGCGATACCTGAGAGTTAGTTTCCAATGGCACATACAAAGAACCCGATAACTGGTGATAGTACTTCTAATCACCGGACTACATTCCGGCCACCGATTAAGGGTTAGCAAAAATCCCTTTAAGAAATTCTATCTTATTCTCCTACGCACCCGGTTTAATGTAGCTAATGAAATGCCACACCAGGTACAACACACTACAAACAATGAGCCCGATACTCCAAACCACAATCCACAGCTGTTTGCCGCGTTTGCCGACGTACAGCAACACAATGCCAATTACTAAAGCCAGAAGCACTGTTGCACCCAACATACCCGGTGAAGTTTCGGCTATTGGGAGCCCTGTGGTGGGATCTATCTTATATCGCATAAACAACCTGCGATCGGTAGCTGCCTATACAAACTGCTTACTGGCCATCTTCAGGATCGAATGCCAGGGATGCCGAGTTAATACAGTAACGTAAGCCGGTCGGTTGCGGGCCGTCAGGAAATACATGACCCTGATGCGCATTACACTGCTTACAATGAACCTCTACTCTCACCATGCCGTGACTTGTATCTCTGGTTTCTTCAAGGTTCTCTGACTTGGCAACATCATAAAAGCTCGGCCAGCCGCTACCAGAGTCAAACTTGGTTTCAGAATCAAACAGGTGTGCGCCGCACACTACACAGAGGTACTTTCCCGCGCGTTTATTGTTATTCAGTTCGCCAGAGAACGGCGCTTCGGTGCCGTGCCCCTGGGTAACCTTATATTGCATATCCGTCAGCCTCTGACGTAGTTCCTGATCGTCGGGTTTAGTCACAGTTTTTGCCTCTGATGTGTTCTGTACCATTCGCTACAGGTTATACTCATTCCTGTACGATGGCACTGCATTCGGGTCACAAGATTTAAATTTCTGTGATTTTCATCTGCCCTCATGCTGTAGGCCGGTAATGTGGGCTGGTTGAAAATGCCAGTATTGTAGTTTCGAATTATCCGCTATGACTTCATCGAAAGACAACAATTCCAACAGCGATAAAGACCCAACTCGAGTTGAGGATCTGGCGGATATCAATGATCCGGCAGAGCTATTCCGCCGTGCCGTTGGCGAAGTGACGCCAGTCGATGATGACAAAATAACTCCGACGCCTGCCAACGTTAAACCCAGGCCGAGACAGTTTGAAAAAGACCAGCGTGCTGTCATGTATGAGGCTATGCACGATGACCGTGACCCTGACGAGCTCGATACCGGGGAACATCTGTCATGGCGCAGGGACGGCGTACAAAACCGTGTGATGAAAAAGCTGCGTAACGGCCACTACTCAATCCAGGATGAAATCGATCTGCACGGTATGACTGTGGCTCAGGCAAGAGAAATATTGACGCAGTTTGTCGCTCATGCAGTTGATCAACATCAGAGCTGTTGCGTGAGAATTATTCACGGCAAAGGTCGCAGAACCAGTACCGATGCACCAGTGCTAAAACCGTTTGTCTCCTCATGGTTACGGCAGCGCAGGTTTGTTATGGCGTTTTGTTCCTGCAAGCCGGTACACGGCGGTACCGGGGCGGTATATGTGTTGCTGCGACAAGGTAAGAATCAGGATTCTTCGGCAGTTAGTTAAGTTATTATCGCAGTGCTCTCAGTTGCAACAGCGCCGGTAATCAGCCTATCGATTAAACGGTTTTGACAACTGATACCAGACAGAGTCAGCACGCTTTTCATCCATTGTATCTACACCGTAGTGAATTCTATCAGTACTCTCGTACACAAAAGTTCCGAACAGTCTGTCCCAAAATGAAAATATATTGCCATAGTTGCGGTTAGTCCATGGCATGTTGGCGTGATGGTGAAACTTGTGCGCATTGGGTGTCACGATGACAAAACTTAAAGCTCTATCAACCTTACTCGGCAGGGAAATATTTGAGTGCGTGAAGTAAGTACAGAAAACTGTAATTAGTCGATAAAACATATAAACACCCAGTGGCGCACCTAGCATCACAATGCAAAACAGGGAGAACATTTCGCGCACGCAGTAGTCTATCGGGTGGTGCCGGGTGCCGGTAGTCGCATTAACGTGCAAATCACTATGATGCACCTGGTGGAATCGCCACAGAAAGCCCACGTTATGCAGCAGATAATGAATGGTGTATTGAGCCAGTAAATCCAGAATCAGAAGTGCGGCCAGCAGCTCCACCCAGACTGGCAAATTCAGTAGATAAAACAAACCAATATTGTGGCTGGCAAGCACGGGTAAAAGTTGCACCAGCATTGCAGAGAAAATTGCATTAACTAAAAACGTGGTCAACAGAAAGAATAAGTTGACGCGCAATTGTGGCAAACGCTTGTATTCAGACTTTGCCAGCGGAATTAGCAGTTCCGCTGCCGACGCGCCACTGAGACAGAGAGCAAGCCATAACACCTTGTGGATGTCAGGCATATTTTCAAGATAGGTCAGCAGACTATCCAGCATGGTATCGCCTCCTTGCGCTCATGCACACAGTTAACACTACACCCAACAACAATTAATGCAGTGTTACGTTACCGGCATCATGATGATCAGCATCTTCACTGAGCTCCTGCGAGATAAGATCTTCTTCATCCACCTCACCATCGATACCGTCTGTGCTTTCTGCGTCATCACCCTGCTCTGGCGGCAAGCCTGTTTCGATACCCACCTGCATACCTGCCTCTTTTGCAATGCTGTCGAGATCTTTGAGCTCACTTAGCGGCGGCAGTTCATCAATGCGGCGCAGGTTGAAGTAGTCGAGAAATTCTTTGGTGGTGGCATACATTGCTGGTCGACCGGGAACCTCTTTGTGGCCAACCACTCTGACCCACTCACGTTCGAGCAGAGTTTTAATTATGTTGGTACTTACCGAGACCCCACGCACTTCTTCGATTTCGCTGCGGGTAATCGGTTGACGGTAAGCCACCAGCGCCAGTGTTTCGAGTAGCGCTCTGGTGTACTTGGGCGGTCTCTCTTCAAACAGCAGTGAGATCCACGGAGCGACTTCCTGATCTATTTGCACCCGATAACCGCTGGCAACTTCAACCACACTGACTCCGCGGTTTTCATAGTCGGATTGCAGTTCAGTCAGCGCTTCTTTAACCTGCGGTCGCTCTACCGGTTCTTCTTCATTGGCGAAGAGGGCATGCAGATGTGCAAGCGTCAGCGGCTTGTCTACCGCCATTAACGCTGCTTCAACTATTTTTTTTATTTGTTCAGGAGCCACTTGCTGTACCTGTTAAGCGTAATTTTTATGCGTATTCGGAATCGGGATCTGAATCATCACTAAAGTTAACCCGGTCGGTGGTTGTCGAGGCACTGGCCGGGCGCAGGAAGATAGGTGCGAAAGGTTCTTTCTGAACAATTTCTACCATCGACTCCTTGCACAACTCAAGCATTG
>CAYPDN010000169.1:3258-8200 GCA_964409445.1 uncultured Granulosicoccaceae bacterium | reverse complement strand
GTGGTGTCATATTCCCGATTATCTATTAATACACCACCCCAGGAGACATGACGCCAGTCGATGTCACCTTCTCTGAAAATTTGATCCCAACCTGGAACCAGAGCTGTGAAGATGCCGCGCTTTAGTTCCAGATAATTCGGTGGTTCAGGGATGTCCCATGCCATCAGGTGGTTGGTAACTTCCATCCAGTGACGTGGAGTTTTGTATTCAATGTCGAGCAGCTGCCGTGCGGAGATGGCCAGCAGCTCTGCCAGAGAGTCCTGCCCGGTAAATCGCATTAAGTCACTGATAAGCCAGCCAAGACGCGGATCACCGGAATCTGCGATTATTACCAGGGCATCGTTTTGGTCTCGGCCCCAACCAGAGTCGTTCAAACTATCGCTGAACACCGATTTGGCGGCGGTTTGCAGTTCTTTGCTTAGCGGTCCTTCTGGAATAGCAGGCGGATGGCCGAATTCCTCTATAACGTGCTTCGGAAGGTCGGTCTTTGCAGTTTCTGCCTCTGCCGAGTTGAATTGTGCAGGGAGAATAAATGACAGCGCACTGAGCAGCACAGCAAAGGTTGAGGCTGCTTTAAAATGACGACGGCTGCTGGTGTAAAATGTTTTGCTCATAAGTGTTTTCCTTGAATCTGTTGGTCTGACCTAAAGGTTCCGAAAGAGTTCTGATCGCAGTTTACGTTGTCGGGAAACTAATGGCTGAATTGTGATGCCTGCGCGTGATCGCGCCATTTCAGTGGATAAAACAGTTTACTGTGCATCTTTAATCGTCTGTCGAAGTAGTCGTATAAATTGAAAACCTCACAATTTTATAAAGAAAGTGTGGACAATATTCCACCGCACTTAATGATTCTGCTAGCGATTGTAACCATTCAGCTGGGTGCTGCGGTATCTATTCATTTGTTTCCGATCATCGGCGCCGAGGGTACGGTGGCTATTCGGGTAATTTTTTCATCGATTATTTTGGGATTGTTTGTTCGTCGTGGTCCGCGGGTGTTGCTAAACGCTTTTAAAAGTCATTGGCAGTTGCTGCTGCTATTTGGACTTTGCCTTGCAATGATGAACTTCTTTTTCTACAAATCAATAGAACGCATTCCGCTTGGGGTGGCTGTTGCAATAGAGTTTGCCGGTCCGTTGAGTGTATCCGCTTTTACATCAAAAAAGCGCAGTCATCTTGCATGGGTTGCTCTTGCGGCATTGGGTATTTTATTGCTGACACCGTTGGCGGGTGCTGACCTTGACTGGCTCGGTGTTGTATTTGCTGTGTGTAGTGGTGTCGGTTGGGGAATGTTTGCTATTTTGTCTCGCCGCGTGTCAGCACAATTGAATGATAACGACGGGCTTGTGATCGGTATGTCTCTGGCGGCAATTGTGATGATGCCGTTTGCTGTTCCAGTAGTTCCTGTACTGATAGCACAGCCGGAAATTCTGCTGATTGGTATTGCTGTCGCGCTGTTATCAACAGCGATACCTTTCCTGCTTGAGTTTAAGGCACTTAAAAAATTATCTGCAACGACTTATGGTGTGCTGGTGAGTATGGAGCCGGCAGTAGCGGCATTGGTGGGGGCGGTATTGCTAAGTGAAAGAATCGGTCTTCGTGGTCTTTGTGCTGTAATTTGTGTTGTGGTTGCGGCGATTGGAGTTACCGCTTCTGATATGCGTGACAGTAAAGCCGCCTTGGTTAATGACAGCAGTTGAAGACAAATTTCCCAACTTCAGAATCAACGCAAAGAACAACATCCGGATAGCAAAGTGAATTTTGGGTTAATTACAACATCTGCCGCCCATTCATAGCGAAGGCCACCCATGCCGTCTGAACATTGAGCTCGCCGCAAGGTTGTGGTTGCAGTATTGCTGTTTGTTTGCAGTTCTACGGCAACTGGAAACTGATTGCCGTTTCTGGATGCCGCGGTATTCACGACAGTCATTGGCTTTACTTCTTCCTGTGTACTTATTACTCCGACCTTTTGTGATTTAAATTCCAGTGTCCAGAATGGTTTTGCGCCAACACAGGTAAGGCCAACAGGTATCTGTGTGTTAGCCAGTTTCTCAACTTCTATTTGTTGCATAAACCGAAGCGCTACCCAGCCGCTACCTTCAAGCCAGATAATCCTTCCCCATTCTCCGGTGGAATCAATCTCCAGTACTTCGTAGGGTCTGGAGCCCGATGCCAGATCTCCCAGATCTTCTGATGTGGAAGTGGGTTCCGCACGAACATTTAAATGATCATCGCCCTCAAGCTCGATTACCTGGTAGTACGCAGACTGTTGTTGTGCGTGTGTAGTATTAACAGTCAGTAATGCTATGAATGTAATTATGTTTAGCTTGTTCAAGTATCACGTCTCTTTGACCCTAACCGTAACAATACCTGTTTGCATGATCAAAAATTCACTGATTGCGTCCTGCAATACAATTGTTAACGGAATGTGTTGAATAGTTTTATTTCTTCATCAGTGAGTGTTGTAGCACGCGGATATTTTGGCTCAGCGCGGTCTTCAAGAATATCTAAATCAAAATTTAAAGTGGTCGCAAAAAATTTCTCAATACCTTCGGTTCCGAAATGGGTTTTGTAACCCTGCATCACAACGTCAAGATATGAGCGCAGAATTTTTGCGTCCTTATGTGCCGGGTGCTCGTCTGCCATGTAGAGAAACTGGTTAGCGGGTTCTATTTTATCGTCATGATGCTGCAGGTCTTCCGGTTTTAGATCGACGCGCGAATACAGTGCCTCACGTTCATCAAGCGACTTCAGGCTGCTTGCATGATCTGTGATCAGCATGCCGTCAATTTCCGCAGCGGGTTCCGGCACTACAGAAAGAAACGCAAGTCCATCCTCTGAAGCAAAGCTACCCGCTTCTTTGGGACGCGACAGCCAGATTCTTTTCCAGCCCTTAAGGGTCACCCTGTGTGCACTTATATATGGCGTTCTCAATGAGCCCAGGTTAACCAGAGAACCGTAACCGAAGTAGGCGATATTATCTTTCATGATTTCATTGTTGGCGGGTTTTAAAATGTGCCGCTATTCCTGCGATGATCGGTGAGGTTCACTGTCTAAGAAACTCGCCATGTAGTTCTATCTCTATCTCGTCACCAGCGAATGCGGTAAAGGTGTCCATACCGAATTCAGACCTGAGTATCCTTGCATTGGCCTGAAACCCTATGGTGTATTTACGCGTAATAATATTGTCCGCACCGCCGTTAAAACGGGCTTCGAGTGTTACAGGTTTTGAAATACCGCGCATGGATAAAGTGCCGTTTACTGCAAACTGGTTGGCATCGGTTACATTGACGGACTCACTGGTAAAAACTATTTGCGGAAAGCGCTCGCTGTCCAGCCAGTCAGATTCCTGCAAGGTGTTTTCAAGATCCGTGTTGTTTATATCGATGCTGTTTGCAGCTACCACGCCAGTTAGTTGCATAGCTGTCGGGTTTTGCGGATCGAAGTCCAGTGTTGCCTGGAAATCATTAAAGCGACCAATGATTTTTGACAGACCCAGATGATCGATGCGGAAGTTTAAATAACTATGCATCTTATCGAGTTGATATTGCCCCGATCTCAGCTCTACCAGTTCCTGAGTAAAGTTCGGCCTTACCAGAGATGTGCAGCTCCCCAGCAGGCCAAATGATAGAAGTAGCAGGCGAAGGTATAAGTGCATTTCTACCCGAGAATCTGACTTTGCGAATATTTTAATGGTTATCAGTTGCCTATGAGTAATCGCACTGATGCACTGATGATGGTGCCCAGAGTGAGAACCATGCCGCCCTTGCGAAATATCAGTGGCTTAACCAGTCCGGTTAGCTGTACATAGTGACTGATGCGTCCAATGACCAATGCAGATCCAAGTACATGCAGAATAAAGTTCGAACTGCCTTGAAGTTCGAGCAGGGCTATCAGGATTAGCGCTATCGGAACGGTTTCTGCGAAATTTCCGTGCCCGCGAATGAGCTTTGCAAATTGATCGTCACCTCCATCTCCGGCGGACAGTTTTTTTGACATTCTAAGTAGTGCTACTCGCAGTGTGATGGCGGTGAACATCAAGCCAAGTACTGCCGCATATATTGAAGTAACTTCTATCATTTGCATTGTTTGCTTTGAATCTGTTTTAGTGCTTTATGTTTTTATTACAAAGTCGAATGTAGCGGTGAACGTGGTATTTGAATTTTCTTCAAGATCAATTTTTAATCTTTTGTCGCCACCGCTTTCGCGTAGATAAATCTGACTGGTCAATTTTTCGCTATCGGTAATAAATACTTTGGTATGGATATGTGGTGGTCGACCGGTATAGGGCACGGGTACTATCGTTACAAACTCATAGCGACCGTCTGCATTTGTGAGGGTCGCACCAGCACCTCTGAACTCAGGATCAAATGTTTTATTAGACGGAGCTCTGGGATGCGGGTATATACCACGTCCGTCGCACTGCCATATTTCAACTCTGGCTGAGGCTAGCGGCTTGCCGGAAACGTCCAGCACCCGGCCAGAGAGTTGTAGCTCTGAACCCAGGTGTTTGTCGCTTAGCAGCAGGTTGTTTGTATCCGGAATTGGCTCTCGCGGGTAAAAAGGGCCTTCCTGCTGGGAAACCGTTAAAGGCTGCGTTTTAGCGTCTGCGACAGATGAAGCGCTGATTGATGAGGCGGCGATAAGTTGTATAAATTGACGTCGTTTCATTTAGTTTGCCGAGTTTCAGGGTGACTGAATAAATTTTGTTGAAGCCAGTTGGAGTGAAGTGTACTTAATTTTAAGATACTTTTTTAGAGCATAAGTTTCTGCAGAATTTTCGTCGCTACTTGTGGCCTGGGTTTGCGGATAGAATAGACGTATTTCTTCCGTCAGATTGACAGATTTTTGATCTTGCAAATGAGAATATGCGGCCTGCTGCCGCCTAAGTCGAGGTTACTATGAAACTGGGTGTAATTTGCGATGGAATCAGTCGTGATCTTGC
>CAYPDN010000169.1:0-3158 GCA_964409445.1 uncultured Granulosicoccaceae bacterium | reverse complement strand
TTGAAGCGTGTTATCGAGATGGCGCATGAAGTGGGTTCTCCTCTGGTCAGAATTATGACCAGCAAAAAAGAACAAATCCTGTGGGGCGAGAACGGCGCTGAAAAGTGGAATGTGGCGCACGGTGCGTGGGATACATTGCCACCGCTGATTGCACCAGCCGTTGAGCTTGCGAAATCTGAAGGTGTCACACTGGTGGTGGAGACCGGCAATGGCACCATGGTAAATTCAAACTATACCGCGCGTAAGCTGATTGATGATCTTGATGCCAAAGATACTCTGAAGGTTTTGTGGGATCCTGCCAATAATTGCTGGTGCCATGAGCTGGCTTATCCCGATGGCTATGACGAAGTCAAAGGAGGTTACCTCGGGCACATACATATAAAAGATGTACTAGTGGATACGCCGAGAGCAAAGCTGAGTGTTAAAAAGATGGGTGAAGGTCAGTTAGCTGATCTGTTTCAACCGATGGCAGATGCGCTTCGTCGTGATGCCTATGATGGCGTAATCTCCTTTGAAAGTGTTTACCACAACGGAGATGGTGACTTTGAGAACGGCTTTAGAGAGTGCATAGATCTGTTTAAGCGAATATTCCAGTAGTAGTTAAAATTTGGTGTGGTCGAATGAACCCTGTAGATATAACTATTGAGTCAACTGACTTTCCGCCAATGGCGGAAGTTCGGAAATCTCTGAAGATAAACTGGTATCGCTGTCCCATTGATAAAAAAGAACTGTCGCGGCTTGTGAGAAAAAGTGATGCGAAGGGCTTGTTTCAATCTATGGGTCATCTGGGTCTGTGGGTGCTAACAGGGGTATGTTCATGGGCGTTTTTTACAGCGGGTAACTGGTGGGGTTTCGTACTTGCGTTGTTTCTTCACGGCACGATAGCCTCTTATTTAACTGCACCGAATCATGAGTTGTGCCATCGAACGGTGTTTAATACACCATGGTTGAATGAGTTGTTCCTGCGGGTGTTTGGTTTGATAGGCTGGAATAACTTTAGAATATATCGGTTCAGCCACAACTACCATCATCGTTACACGCTGTTTCTGGAAGGTGATCGTGAAGAGATCCTACCTGTGACTCCATCGCTAAGGGCGCTGTACATTCTGCAACTATTTACTTTTAATATATTTGGCGGTTATCAATCCCGCGGTCTGATTCCGACCGTAAAGGGTTTTACCAAAATAGCAGGTAACGATTTCAGTAATCCATTTAACTCCTGGGGTGAGGAGCTGTATGAAGGGCATGACTCACAGCGACAAGCTGCAGTTAACTGGGCGCGCACGGTTTTAGCTTTTCATATTTTTGTGATTGCAGGTTCTTTGCTTGTTGGTCAACCGATACTTGCCGTGATTGTTTCTGGTTCAATCTTTATTGGTAACTGGCATCGCTATTTTATCGGCGTGACTATGCATTGTGGTTTGCGGTCCGGGGTATCTGATTTTAGAAAATGCGCGCGCTCTATCACGCTTGATCCGCTGTCCGAATTTTTGTACTGGCACATGAACTGGCATTTGGAACATCATATGTTTGCCGCTGTGCCCTGCTATAACCTGAAGGCCCTGCATAGAGCTGTGGCAGATGATATGCCACAGCCACGTACTGTTTTCAGTGCATGGCAGGAGATGCGGGAAACGTGGCATCGGCAGAAATCTGATCCTGAGTATGCTTTTGATACACAGGTACCGGAACCACGTGCAGTTGCATCACATGAAGTTGATCCTAATGCAGAGTCGGTTGGTGATCTTGTTGAGCGCGAGTTTGCATCGCGTTAGAAATGGCGGCCGGCATATTAGCGCTGGTTGTATTTCCATCGGTTCGGATTACTATGTGAGCTGGCAATTCGAAAGCAGTCTATGACCGTCTTAAAGCTTCAGTCACCCTTAACTGCAGAACAAGGCAGCATCCGTGCGACCTTGTCTGACGGATTTAAGTTGCAGATCGAATTGCTGGAGCCTTGGCTATGTCGGGTGGCGATTCTGCCAGACGCTGGCCTTGAAGTACCAAACACCTGGATGGTTGCACCAGAAGGTGATGTGCCGTGGACTGGGCGGTGCCGTCTTGCGCGTGAGGGATTTAGTTGCCCCGAATTGTCGCTGCAAGGAGACGGTGTTGTTGGCACTGAGTCTCTAAAGTTTGAGATTGCACCTGATCACATGGCGCTCACCTTTAAAGTCAAATCTGAAACTGGTTGGCAAACCCTGTTGCAGGATCGACCGATGGCGGCTTATCGATACCTTGCGCAACGTGGCCTGATTCAACATGCACAATCAAGATCACTTGATGCTATGCATTTGGGGCTCGGTGACAAAGCCGGAACACTTGATCGAACAGGCAGGCGATTTCGGTGCTTGCAGACTGACGCACTGGGTTATAACGCAGAAACATCTGATCCGCTATATAAGCATGTGCCCTGGATGATAGTCGGCAATGTCACTGCTGGTTACTGCGGTATTTTCTACGATACGATGGCCGAGTGCGAGTTTGATCTGGGTGCTGAACACTCTAACTACCATGCACACTACAGAACAGTAGAGTCGCACGAGAATGCACTGATTTACTATGTGGTTTTTGGCCCGAGATTACGGGACATCGTGCCACGATTTCAGAAGCTTGTTGGTAAACCACAACTGCAACCACGCTGGGCATCGGGTTTTGCCCATACCTCTATGCATCATGCAGATGCAGATAATGCTCAGGAAGTAATGACTGATTTTATAGATCAGTGCAAAACGCGGGAGATGCCGATCAGTGCGCTGCACTCTGGCTCCGGTTACACCACCCGTGAAGATGGCAGGCGTTATGTCTTCACCTGGAATACTAATAAGTTTCCTGATCGAAAAAAGTTTTTTGAACATGTAGATGAAGCAGGTCTTTATTCCTGCGCCAATATAAAACCGGTGTTACTTACAGAGCATCCATTGTTCGATGAAGTAGCAGCGTTCAGTGGCTTTATAACGGACGGCCAGGGCCAGCCTGCAATCGAAATGTTTTGGGGCGGACCGGGCGCTAGTCTTGACTTTACCAATCCTGAAACGGTTGAGTGGTGGCAAAAGGGGGTTAAAGAGCAAGTTATTGGTGCAGGCTTTACTTCAACCTGGAATGACAATAATGAGTGTGAAATTTGGGATGAAGGCGCTCGACTGCACGGCTTTGGC
>CAYPDN010000168.1:6368-8217 GCA_964409445.1 uncultured Granulosicoccaceae bacterium | reverse complement strand
GAGGTGTGCGATAGCTGTGGTGTCATCATGAAGAAATTCGCAGAGCAGCGCGGTGTTGATGAAATGCTGCAAAAAAAGATTGCATCGGCGGGCAGAAGTCATGAGCGCATTAAAGCAGCACAGCAGCTTGAAGACGAACGCCGCAAAGAAGCAAAAGCCAAAGCAATTAAACCCGAGCCAGCCCTTGAAGAGGCTGGTGATGACTACGAAAATCGCTTTACAGTTGAAGTCGTAGACGAAGAAAAAAATAGAATCATGTACGTTGCTGCTGCGTGCGCATTGATCGCAGCAATTGGTGGTGGTTATATTGCCTATAGCGTGAAAAACGCGAGTCAGGCGAAAGAGATAGATTTTTCGATAGCAAGCAGTGAAACGCCATCTATTGTCGATGCAGCCGGGCAGCCGCATGCAATTATGTCTGAAGAGGCTGAAACTGTTCTTGAAGTGACTCCATACAGTGATTGGCAATCTCAAATTGCGTCAGTTGACAAACTCAAGCATCAGCTTGATGCGTTGAACGAAGCGGTTGGAATGAGTTCTACCATGTCCGGATTGCTCGCTAATGTTGACGATCCGTTGCAGCAAATTCTGGCAAGTCACTATGCTGTACAACTAAAATTTGAGAAACAGCTTAGTACTGAGGTACAAGATGATCAGGGATTTTCTGTTCTTGAATTTGAAAAGGAACTGGACAATAGCATGTTGCGTATCGCCGCGTTACCGACATCGGTTGATCGAATGTGCGCTTTGTTAGATCTTGGCAGAACGCTCGAGGCAATTAATCTGCCCGGTAAAGCGGAGCTCGCATACCAGCAGGCGGAAACAGCAGCACTCGAAGCGACGAGCTCCAGTGATCAGGCGCAAATAGTACTGGCGGAGGTAATGGCAGCTGAACATAAGATTAGTAACGGGCAGCATGATGAGGGTCGAATGCATTACGCATCTGCTGTCGATGCTGCAAGACTTGACCAGCTAAACAGTAACTGGGCGATGGCTTTCGTAGTTCGAAGTGAGGCGGATGCGGGTATGTTTGCAGATGCCTATACTCTCATAGAAGAAATTGAGGACGATCAGATAAAAGTTATCGCAATGGATGATGTTCTAAGGATTACTGAGCAGCTGGAGGATGAGCCGGATATGCTGAACCTGGTTGTGGATGAATCAGGTGAGGATGGCAACGTATCGAACGAAGTTGAGTTTGCAGACGACCCGGAATTAATGCTGCTATTTGAAAACGATAAGAAAATGAAAGCTAACGCCCGGAAAATTTCTAACCTGCTTGATCGATAGAGGTCTGGTCAAAATTCTCTGATGTATGTCTCCCGAGCATTTAGTTGCTCGGGGGACTTTTAGCGTAGAACTATTTGGGATCACCGCCATCAGCAAGGTTGGCTGCCTGTGCAATCCACTCGTCGCGTTCAATGCGACCCGGAAATGCCATAGCGTCGTTCACCAGGTCGATATCTTTCGCTTCAAATTTGGCGATCTGCCAGAAGTGATAGATTCCTAACTCGTTGAGTTTATCTTCCAGCACCGGGCCGACACCTGAGATAAGTTTAAGGTCATCCTTGTCGCCATCCGGACCATCCAGGTATTTAAGCTTTCTGCCTTCGCCGCCTTTCATGAGTTCCTGCGCCTGAGGAATCCATTCGTCACGTTCTATGCGACCTGGGAAGTTAAGGTGGGTGTTGATGTTTTCAATATCAGTGGCGGTAAATTCTGCTACCTGACTGTAGTGATATACACCCATACCGTTCAATTTTTCTTCAAGTACGGATCCGATACCGAGAATTTTCTTTAGATCGTCTGGTGTGCCGTTTGGAGCATCGAGAAATTTAAGCGTACCTGC
>CAYPDN010000168.1:0-6268 GCA_964409445.1 uncultured Granulosicoccaceae bacterium | reverse complement strand
TCTTTAGATCGTCTGGTGTGCCGTTTGGAGCATCGAGAAATTTAAGCGTACCTGCCGTAGCACCACCCGCCGCATTGTCTGCAGCAGAATCTGTCTTGACAGGTGCCGGCTTTTTGGGAGCTGGCTTTGTGGCTGCAGGTTTTTCGGCAGCCGGTGCGCTGGCAGATGAGGTGCTTGAGCTGCCGGCAGAGACGCCGTTGATTGCAGTGATTTCGAGTTCTGTATAATTTTGCCGATGGCCCATCTGACGCCGGTAGTGCTTGCGACGTCTGAATTTGACGATATCAACCTTTTTGCCTCGGCCATGCGACACCACCGTTGCACTGACGGAGGCATTGCTGATTAGCGGGCTGCCGATCGCGACATCTGCGCCATCCCCTGCCATTAGTACCTGGTCCAGGCTGACGGTTTCTCCCTCATCTGCATCGAGCGATTCTACTCGCAGCTTATCGCCTTGTTTAACGCGATATTGCTTACCACCGGTTTTGATTACAGCGAACATTTGGGATCCTTGTGCCATCTTGGCGAATATTGAGCCTGTGCAGAATGGTTTTCGGTGAATATCAGGTATTCAAGGCTCGAAAGTAAAAGCAGATCGAAAGCTAGCGCAGGATATTTCTTAAGTCAAACAGATGTGGCCTATTCCTGCCGATTAGCCTATATGCGTGCCGTCACCACCACGATTACAGCCGCGAATACGGTAATTGTAGCGGATTTTCCACATTGTGACTGGTCGCTAGCATTTGATCGTTTGTCTGGTGTAGTCAGACAGCTTTTGTACTTTCACCGTTTCAGCGGCCAGTGTTTTCGGGTCGCTGATTTTGTGTTCCATAGACGCCCGGAAACCGAACTTCTCAAAAAAGCGATCGTACATGTCAGCGCCGTAGCTTCCAATGGCGTGCAGTTCATCGCTGGCATCATCATATTCAAGCTCGATTGCTGCCAGCGGATGCGGTGCCGGGCCGCCCAGGACCTTAGCACCCTGAGATGGATCGTATACGCTGCGTTCAGAACAGCATGAGATCAGTCCGGCTTTTTCTGTCGATTTTCCCTCTTCGTGACTGAAAAAACTAATAGGTTCGTGGCGGTAATTTATAAAAGAAATTTCTTTTGCCGGGTGACTCATCTTATGGCTGCAGATTGCAGAGTAAGCAACAATTGTATTTTCTGGTCCGACCCCACCGCGCCATGAGTCAGCTGACGGCTCTTGCGTCTGGGAGACTGGTTTGCCGAGTTTTATCAGCAGGCACGGCGTGGTAACAAACGGATAGAAGAAAAGGTAGGGCTCTCCTATTTCAAGTTGTTCGGTTTTAATCGCACTGGCTGAACGGTTTTGCAGCAAGCTTCGTTGATAACTCACCCTCGGGTTACCAGCCATCAATGATGTTGATGTGCTGCCCGCTGCTAAAACTATAGATGTGCATATTTTGGTGAAGTGTCTGCGTTTCATTGGCTTAATCTTTTCCGTAATTGGGTCCGTATTTTGGGGTCCGCTTTATCTTCTGTACGTTCTCGTTGGTCCGCTGTGCTGACTATCCACTGCGTAACTGGTTGTGTAACAAGTTTCGTGTGATTGTTCGGTTGCTGGGACTGAACCGCTGAATTAAAAGGGATTGCGGCAGCTTAAGTATAAAGTTCGGGTTCAGATAGTAGTTGGTTTACTCGTGTTTTTATCCTCGTGCAAATTTTGGGTATTTCATCTGGATTACGAGTGCAATAGGTATGTAAAAATCTGTAACTCGATATTGTGCGATAAGAAAAAAAATATCAATGTATCAGGCCTGTCTGCTGTAGCGTGAAATTCGTCAGACGGAGCGGCAGAAATTACCCAAAAGATGTAGCCATAAAAGTTATATATAAAAATTATATATAGATGTAAGCATAATTATTACAACAAAGGTCCTTTCATGAAAACTAAATTAACCCTCATATCAACTACGATCGCTGCTGCGATGCTGGCAGGTAATCCAGTAATGGCTCAGTCGTCATTGCTGGAAGGATGGTCCGGTAGTGCTGGCTTAGGATTGCTGTTCACCACCGGTAACAGTGAAACAGAGAACTTCAATGCCAATGTGAATATCTCAAAACAGCAGGGAGTGTGGCGTCACTCTGCCTTTGGCAGCGCTTTCAGAGCCGACAACAATGATTTGGAAACGGCAAACAGATATGATCTTGGCTATAAGCTGGACAGAAATTTCACCGACACCGTATACGGATTCGGCCGACTTCGCTTTGACGTTGACGACTTTGGCAACATTGATAGTCGATTCACAGGTGTTGTTGGTGTAGGCAAAAATTTCTTCGATGACGGCAAGCAGGCTTTCAGCGCTGAGATTGGTATCGGTGGTACAGATACCAATTTTATTAATGAAGATGCAGCTGGCGAACCGCTTGATCCGGATGCCGTAGGTCCAGACGGGTTACCGCTGGTTGAAGTTCTCGATGATGATGCTGGCGCGGTTCTCTATGGCTCGGCGAGATATAGCAACATATTGAACGAAAGAGTTACGTTTAACTCGATCTTCAGCTTCGAAGCAGCAGATGTCAACACGTTAACAACATGGGACAACAGTTTGAACGTTTCGCTATCTGAGCGAATCTCTCTGATATTCGGAATTCTTACCCGAAATAACTCTGATATCGAAGGTGCGCTTGGCGATAATACTGATACGGCGACACGCCTCAACATTGCGGTTGGTCTCTAATCCCTTCAATGCTGTATTGCAGTTAAAAGCCCTGATTTAAGATCAGGGCTTTTTTATTGGCTTATTCCAGGGCGCGGTCCAGCAGTTCTATCCAGTGCACCACTGGTGTTTCACCAGCTGCTGATTGCAGGTGCAGCAGACATCCGATGTTCGCAGTTGCGATTATGTCGGGCTTTTGTTCTTTTAGCGTATCCATTTTTCTTATCAGTAGTTTTTGCGACAATTCCTTCTGTAGTACTGAGTAAGTACCTGCTGAGCCGCAACAAAAGTGTGCGTCTTTGACCCTGGTAAGAGTAAATCCGATTTCTTTTAACAACTCCTCCGTGGTGCCCATCTGTTTCTGGCCATGCTGAAGAGTGCAGGGTGGGTGAAATGCAATTGGTGCAGTGTCTTTAATCTTAAGATTTGCAAAATTTTCTGTGGCGAGAACTTCGCTTATGTCTTTGCACAGCAGGCTGATCTTTTTTGCTTTTTCGGCGTAGTCAGAGTCGTGCTTTAAAAGCTCACCATAATCTTTCACGAACACGCCGCAGCCACTGGCAGTCATAACTATAGCTTCGGCACCGTTTTCAATGTGCGGCCACCAGGCATCTATATTTGTGCGCGCGAACTGCAGGCCTTCTTCCTGTTCGTTTAAGTGGTAACTCAACGCACCGCAACATCCGGCTTCTTTGATTGCAACAAGATTGATAGCAAGTTTATCCAGCACCCGTGCGGTTGCCGGATTAATATCCGGCGCCATTGATGGTTGCACGCAACCATCCAGCACTAACATGGTGCGGGGGTGCTGTGTTTTAGGCCAGGCACCCGCTTTTTGTCTGGCTGGCAAGTGTGTGCGCAGCGATGCTGGTAGAGCCGGTGCTATCGTCTGGCCGACTTTAACCAATGGTGTAATCCGATTTTTGTATGGCAGTACTGTGCGCATGGTTTTGCGTAAAAACCGTTGTGCCAGACTGCGTGGCACCTGTTTTTCAACCAGGTGTCTGCCAGCGTCTACCAGATGGCCGTATTCGACACCACTCGGGCAGGTTGTTTCGCAATTTCGGCAGGTAAGACATCTGTCCAGATGGGTTTGCGTTTTTGCGGTTGGCGTTTGACCTTCGAGCACCTGCTTAATCAGATAGATACGACCGCGCGGGCTATCCAGTTCATTGCCGAGCAGTTCATAGGTGGGACAGGTGGCAAGACAAAATCCACAATGCACACACTTTCTCAGTATGTCATCTGCTTGCTTGCCGAGATCAGAATCTTTGTATTTTTCCAGCAGTGAGGTTTGCATGGTTTAAAAGTCCGGGAACAATCGCTGGTGGTTAAAAACGCACTGTGGGTCAAACTCGTGCTTGAGTCTTTGCTGCAGTGTTAGCAAGGCTTTTGGTAGCGGGTGAAAGACCCCGACGCTGCGCTTGAGCTCGTCAGAACCTCGATAGAGTGTTGCGTGGCCACCTGCAGATTCACACTGACTGCGTATTGCATTTGCCGCCACGTCAGTAAACAGCCAGCGTTGCGTACCTGCCCAGTCGTATAGCCAGGTGCCATCGAGATCGAGCGGCTTGGTTAGTGCGGGTACGCTGATACGCCAGAGCGAACTTTGGTTTTGAAAAAACGGATGGGTATGTTCTTTTAGTTGTGTCCACATCTCTGAGTTGTCTGAAGCGTAGACTGCGCTATGTGTACTATCTGAACTCTCTAACTTGTTAGCAGCGGCGTTGATTGCCGTCTCTGTACCCGAAAGTCGTATATACAAAGTGCCTTCTATATAGGCTGATGCGGTTATAGGCAGTCCGAGGGCTGCCAGTGCCTGCATGTCTTCAATGGCTTTGTCTGACTCCATAGTGGCTGACAGTGTTAATTCACTCTTTGCTTTCGGCAGTACTTTTACCGAAATATCGAGCAGCACGCCGAGGGTTCCCATAGCACCGGTCATTAATCGGCTGACATCATAGCCAGCTACGTTTTTCATGACCTCGCCGCCGAACTGTAATATCTGCCCTTTGCCGTTAAGTATTTTACATCCGAGGATGTAGTCGCGCGTGCCACCGAGGTATGGTTTGGCAGGTCCTGCCAGTGCGCAGGCAACGGTGCCGCCAAGTGTTGCATCGCTGCCGAATGCGGGTGGTTCGAATGCGAGGGTCTGATCATATTCAGAGAGCCTTGTATTGATTTCTCGAAGCGTGGTGCCGGCTCTTGCTGTAATCACAAGCTCGGTTGGTTCGTAACTGACGACGCCGCTATGTGCGCTGACATCGAGCGCAGGTGCATCGTTTATTACACCCAGAAATGACTTGGTGTTATTGCCGACGATATTAAATTTGGTTTTATCGACAACTGCCTGTTCAATCTGTTGTTGAAGCTCAGCACTGTTGTCGTTACCCGGCTGGTCGTTACCCGATTGTGTGTCCTGGCTGTTATCCGACACTAGAAACGCTCAATTTCAGGGTGCGGTAACTCACCATGATGGACGTGCAGAGCGCCGTATTCAGCGCAGCGGTTCAGAGTTGGAATTGCCTTGCCGGGGTTGAGTAGTGTGGAAGGATCAAAGGCGTTTTTAATCGCATGAAACTGGGTGATTTCATTGCTGCTGAACTGCACACACATTTGATTAATTTTCTCCATGCCAACACCGTGCTCACCGGTGATGGTGCCGCCAACCTCGACGCACAATTCGAGAATTTTACCACCGAGCTCTTCAGTTTTTTCGAGCTCGCCTTCGTTATTTGCATCAAATAATATCAGCGGATGCAAATTGCCGTCACCGGCGTGAAATACGTTGGCAATTCTGAGTCCGTACTCATCAGACCAGATATTCATTTGTTGCAGTACGCGTGAAAGGTGACGACGTGGAATGGTGCCGTCGATGCAATAGTAGTCGGGCGATAGTCTGCCGACTGCAGGAAATGCAGATTTGCGGCCTTTCCACAGTTGCATCCGCTCTTCTTCATCACGTGCAATGTGCACCAGTGACGCGTTGTTCTTTTGCACTAGCGCATCGACGCGTTGTAACTGATCCTGAACTTCTTCTTCGGTACCGTCGAGCTCGCACAGGAAAAGAGCTTCAGCATCGGTTGGATAACCGCATTGTGCAAAAGCTTCCGCTGCGATGATTGCAGGCTTATCCATCATTTCAAGACCTGCCGGTATGATGCCATTGGCAATTATTTCCGCAACTGTGTCACCGGCAGTGTCTACGCTGTCGAAAGCTGCCATTAGTAGTTTTGTACTGTTGGGTTTTGGCAAAAGCTTAACTACGATTTCGACAGTGACTGCGAGCATACCTTCAGAGCCGTGCAACAGACCTAACAGGTCCAGCCCTTGTGTATCTGCTGCAAGGCTTCCTACTGTGATCAATTCACCTTCAATAGTAACGGCTGTGACCTGTAGAACATTGTGCACGGTCATGCCGTACTTAAGGCAGTGAACGCCACCGGAATTTTCTGCGACGTTGCCACCGATAGTACAAACAATCTGTGATGACGGGTCTGGCGCGTAGTATAGGTTGTAGTCCGAAACAGCTTCCGAGATGGCGAGGTTTCGCACACCGGGTTGCACAACAGCAGTTCGTGCTT
>CAYPDN010000167.1:3469-8293 GCA_964409445.1 uncultured Granulosicoccaceae bacterium | reverse complement strand
TGAGATAGATCATGTATTGTGATCGCGGTCGCTGTATTTGAAGATTCGTGAAATTAGTGTTTATTCAATGCTGTTACTGCATCAACCCCTGACTGATATGCACCGTGCGCGGTGCAAAAAGCGCTTGTGGATGTAGCTTCACCAGCGAAGTACATTCGATCTGCAAGCGGCATTGCCAGAACTTTTCTCTGATCTGCGTTACCCGGCTTGCAGGCGGAGTATGCACCTTTGATTAGCGGATCATCGCCCCATGCACTGGCGCGGAATTTGACAATTTTCTTTTTGAAACTTGAACCAAATATGTCTGTTAGTGCCGTCATCATCAGGCTTTCAGATTCTGCTGCGGGTTGCTTTTCAAGCCAGCGTGCCTGGCGACCTGCGACTGCGCAATATATATATGGCCAGCCAGAGCAGCGAAGTTTAAACGCGAAGTTTATATCATCACCGTTGCTGTAATCGATTCTATCGGGTGTGTCCGGATCGAACGGCCATTCTTCTTCATAGAGCATCGCAAAGTTATTGTAGCTGCCGAGTGGCAGTGCATCGATGGCCTCTTGTTTGGTTACCGGGAGTGTGGGATGGAAATCTATGTCTCGTGCGTTGAGTACACCGGTTGAGACTGTTATTACTATTTTATCAGCCGTTATGGTTCCGCGGTTTGTCGTTACTGTTACTCCGTCACCACTCCAGTCGATTCTTTTAACTGCTGTATTCAACTCTATTGCCAGTCCGCGTGAGTGATGTTCCAGCAGCGTGCCGTAGCCTTCTCGCACCGGCCAGTTTTCATCTGTGTCGTGGTATCGAATTAAGTCGAGTGCTGAGAAGTTGTCCACATCTTCCGACGTCATCAATGATTGCCAGTAACAGTAGTAGGGTGCCCATTTGCTGTCGTGATCGATAAGATCGTTTAGAGCGACGTCGTTTTTATCTGTGATTTTATTCCAGATGTCTGCGCAAAACTGTTCGTATTCATCAACTTCAGTTTCCTGCAATCGCGTGCCATTCATATAAAAGCCGCGGCTTGGCAGATCGGTATCGTAGTGAATGCCGAGCTCACGGGCAATGGGTGCAAGTGGGTTAATGCTGCCACTGTGCAACCAGTGACAACCCAGATCCCACGGTATGCCTGGCTCCAGTTCTTCTGTCAGCCCGCGACCGCCGACTCTGTGTGACGCTTCCACCGCCAGGTAATCGATGCCGGCGTTTTTTGCTGCATGGACGGCCCCGATTCCTGCTGCCCCGGCACCGATAATCAGTAGTTGGCAGTTTGATTTCATTATGTGTCCTGAAGGAAGTGCCGCCTGATACAACAAGCATTTTGTTGGTAATAGATGGAGTGTGGTGTATCAAATAAATGCCGCACATTAGTCGGCAAACCAAAGTGCCTGTTGCACTATTGATGTAATTATACAATTTTACCGAACTGCATTTCTGTCTAAGTATCTGATGCACTTTGATTTACCGCCCCTTCGGGCCAAGAATATAAAAGTACGGGCCATATGATCCGCAACCGCGTTACAACTCTTGAAAAGGGAACAACCATTATCTGCGAGTTGTGTCTTGTTGCGAATCAAATGACAAGCTCTCACATGCAGCCTTTATTTGATACACCACACTAGTGTACATTCTAACCAGGCCACTAAGCAGAAGTAATAGAATTGGAAAAGAGCAGCCTAACGAATTTCGGAAATCTGGAGACACGCAGCACGCTTGCGCCGTGGACTTATCTGTCTGCGGAATTCCATGCGCTTGAGTCGGAGCTTTTTAAATCTCAATGGCTGCTGGTCGGGCATATATCTTCGCTGAGCAACACCGGTGATTACGTTACCTATGACGCTGCCGGAGAGCGTGCGTTTGTGATTGTGGATGATGCCGGTGCTATTCGCGCTTACCATAATGTGTGTCGTCACCGGGGCGCTAAGCTGCTTGATGATTCAGGCAACTGCAGGCACCGAATATCCTGCCCGTTTCATGGCTGGGCCTACGGCTTCGACGGTGCGCTGGTCAATGTACCATTGCCGGAGACATTCAATAATCTGGTAAAAAAAGATCATGGATTAAAACCACTACCGGTAGAGGTCTGGCATGGCTTTGTATTTATCAGTTTTAGCCAGCAAAGCAAGTCGGTTGCCGAACGGTTGCATACTGTGAATGATGAGGTAGAGCCTTATAAAATCGCGGACATGCAACCTTTGATGCAGCCCTACGAGGATGTCAGGCCTTATAACTGGAAGGTGATTCACGATATAGACAACGAAGGCTATCATGTGCCAATTGGTCATCCTTCGCTGCAGCAACTGTATGGTTTAAGTTATGAAGACCGTATAGAAGAGGGTCTGCCTATTTCCGATGCAGTTATCAGTGAAAAGCCTGCCAGTTTGTGGAGTGTGCGCCATTATCAGAATCTGCTGCCATCGTTCGATCATCTGCCACAGCACAGGCAAAAAAGCTGGTGGTATATCGGTCTGTTTCCAAATGCAGTGATTGCACTTTATCCGGATATGGTTGAGTTCTATATGACAATACCAGTATCAGTTAATGAAACACGCTATCTCGGTTGTCAGTTTGGTCTGCCGGATGACCGTCGCGAGACACGTGCAGCACGTTACTTAAATACCCGAATAAACAGCATCACTGAAACGGAAGATGAGAGCTTTGTTCGCGATATGCAAAATGGTATGCGTTCGAGCGTATTTCCGGCGCCTGTGTTGTCATCTGCCGAGATAGGGGTGCAACATTTTCATCAGCAAATCCAAAGTCATTTCCCGGTGGCTTGCTTATCTGATGAACCCGTTGCAGGGACTATGCGTGAGGTGAATAACAAACTATCTGTGGCGTGACATTTATTGAAGTGCTGCGTCTCTCGCTACCGAGCGCTGGTGTCTGATCATAATAAAACCCGCAATTAAAACACCGATAGTGACTGTTAGAATAATGATTGTGGCCAGTGCGTTAATATCCGGCCGTAAGCCCAGTCTGATCCGTGAATAGATAAGCATTGGCAGTGTGGTCGCTCCCGGGCCCGATACAAAGCTCGCAATAACAAGATCATCGAGTGACAAAGTAAATGACAACAACCAACCGGCAACCATACCGGGTGCGAGCTGCGGAAGAGTGATATCCCACAGTACGCGAAACGGCTTTGCGCCCAGATCAAGGGCGGCTTCTTCCAGGTCTCTTCCGGTACCCGCGAGACGCGACTGAATAATAATTGCGACGAACGCCATTGAAAATGTAATGTGCGCGATAGTAATGGTGGTGATGCCGCGGTTGGCGGGCCAGCCGGTAAGCTGTTGCAAGGTGATAAACAACAACAGTAACGATAACCCGGTGATAACTTCGGGCATAACCAAAGGAGCCGAGATCATACCGGTGAACAGTGTTCTGCCACGGAAGCGGTGGATTCTGGCCAGTGCGATGCCCGCCAGTGTGCCAAGCAGGGTGGCAAAGGTTGCATTCAGCAGCGCTATTTTTAAGCTCAGTGCTGTGGCGTTCCAGACGTCTTCACTTTGGAAAAGTGTGGTGTACCAGCGGGTTGAAAAACCACCCCATACTGGTACCAGTCTGGAATAGTTAAACGAGTAGATCATCATTAAGATGATCGGTATGTACAGGAATGCAAAGCCGAAGCAGAGCGCGCCAAACAGAAAACGTGAGCGACGACCGTTATTCATGTTTGTCGCGATGCCTCAGCTGCCTGTACCCGGTGATACAACATCATTGGCACCACAAGCACAATCACCAGTGCGATTGCCACTGCTGAGGCGACCGGCCAATCGTGGTTTGCATTGAACTCACCATAGAGAACACGGCCGATCATCAATACATTGCCGCCACCCAGTAAGTCCGGAATAACAAACTCTCCGGTAGCGGGAATAAACACTAACAGTGATCCCGCCAGTATACCGGGTGCTGTTAATGGCAGTGTCACGGTTAAAAAACCTGAAATTGGTTTGGCACCGAGATCAGCTGCTGCCTCCTGCAGGGAGGTGTCGAGTTTTTCCATGTTGGCATACAAAGGCAATATCATGAACGGCAGGTAGGAGTAGACAATGCCTACGTATACTGCGAACTGTGAGTACAACAGCCGGATCGGTTTCTCGATAACACCCAGCCATATCAAAAAACTGTTTAAAGTACCCTGATCTGCGAGCAACCCCATCCATGCATAGACTCGCAGCAGAAATGAGGTCCAGAAGGGAAGGATGATTAGCAATAGCAGTATGTATCTTGTGGTGCCCTGTGATTTGATAATGGCGTAGGCCATTGGGTAGCCAATAAGCAGGCATAAAATAGTGCTGATAAACGCTATTTTAATTGAATTGATATACGTGCGAACGTACAAACTGTCTTCCCACAGGTAGGCGAAGTTATCAATAGAGACTTTTAATGAGGGCAGGCCGCCATCCCAGTTCAGTAGTTTGGTGAACGGCGGGCTTGCGATAATTGAATCGGCCAGACTGATTTTCAGCACAATAAAAAACGGTGCCAGAAAAAACAATAACAGCCAGATTAATGGAATGCCGGACACCACAGACTGCCAGCGTGATTGCAGCCAGCCGCTAAAATTTGAAATTGAGTGTCGTTCGCTCACGGTCAGTCACTCAACAGGATTGCACTGTTTTTGTTCCAGCCAAGGTAAACCTCATCATCCCACTCGATTCTGTGCCCGATACCGCTGCTGCGACTTTGGTTGGGCGCGGTGACTTCGATGGTTTCTCCTAACGCGGTTTCTACCCGGTAGGTAGAAATTTTACCCAGATAGGCAATTTCTTTAACTGTGCCATTGATTTGATTGTCGCAGTTGGCCAGTGGTGATTTATC
>CAYPDN010000167.1:0-3369 GCA_964409445.1 uncultured Granulosicoccaceae bacterium | reverse complement strand
CCGGTACGGTCCTGAATATTCATCAGTTCAAACTGTGTTTGTTCCCGCAGTCGTTTATCGAGTGCTGCGAGTGGTTCGTCGAGCAATAGAACTTTGGGGCGCTTTACCAGCGCACGTGCCAGTGCCACGCGCTGACGCTGACCACCTGATAGCTGCCGTGGCTTGCGCTTGCCAAAGTTTGTCAGCTCAACCATAGCCAGCATATCTGCGACGCGATCTTTGATTTCTGCTTTGGCCACACCGTCGCGCTTGAGGCCGTAGGCAACGTTCTTTTCCACATTCATGTGTGGGAACAAGGCGTAGCTTTGAAACATCATATTGACCGGGCGCTCGTAGGGTGGCACGCCGGTCATTTCTATACCGTCTATCGATATTTTGCCGCTGGTCGGGGTTTCAAAACCTGCGAGCATTCTTAACAGGGTTGTTTTACCGCAGCCTGAGCCTCCCAAAAGGCCAAATAACTCTCCTTTGTATATGTCGAGACTTATATTATCTACGGCTGTGAAGTTGCCGAATTTTTTACTGACGTTGTTGATACTGATGAAAGGCTTGGCACCGTCTTCGCGCCACGGGTAGGGGGATTCCTGAGTCATGTAGTTATGATCCAGCCATCGGTATCATTCTTAAGTTGTGCCTTCCGTCGAACGACGGAAGGCTTTACGCTTCAAGTGGAATCTGCAGGCTTAGTTGCCTGCTTTGAAGTTAGTCCACGTTCGAGTGCGAATGCGCTCGGCTTTAGGCGGTATAACGTTTAGCGTATACATCTGCTTGACCGCATCAGCTGGTGGGAACGCCGCGACACTGCCTGTAACTTCTGCATCAATTAACGGAATTGATGCTTCATTGGCGGTTGCATACCAGGTGAAGTTGCTGTCGGCGGCTCCGACTTCGGGTCGCATCATATAGTTCAGAAACTTGTAGGCGTTTTCAACATTCCTGGCATCTTTTGGAATGACCCAGCCGTCTACCCAGAAGTTTGACTTGCCTTCGCCTGGTGGGGTGAAGAAGTCCAGCACAACACCGGTGTTAGCTTCGGCGGCGCCCGACATTGCCAGTAAGCCGTCCGGCCCCCAGGTCACCGCAACGCAAAACTCTTTTTCAGGCATGCGCTGGTATGCGTAGTTATCGAATGTTTTGATATAAGGACGAATGCCTGCGAGTAGCTCGCCTGCTTTTGCATAGTCATCTTTGTCTGCTGAGCTTGGGTCGAGGCCCAGGTGCGCCAGTGCCATTGGCAATACGTCGGTTGGAGAATCAAGAAATGACACACCGCATTCCGCGAGCTTTGCCATGTGTTCCGGATTGAAGATCATATCCATCGAACCGATAGGTGCGTCCGGGTGGGTAGCTTTAACCAGTTCTTCGTTGTAAGTCACCCCATGCGTGCCCCACATGTAGGGGACGATATATTTATTACCCGGATCCCAGTTTGAGGCTACCTGACTGACTACGTCTTCACGCATGTTTTTGAAGTTGTCGAGTTTTGATTTATCCAGAGGCAATAAGATGTCAGCCGGAATTAGTCGACCGATCATTGTGCCGGAGTGCGATACAACATCGTAGCCGGAACTGCCGGCCAGTAGTTTGGCGTCTGCTGTTTCTACTGAGTCGTAGTTGTCGTAAGTGACTTTAATATCGAATTCTTTTTCGAAATTTGCGATCGTCTCTTCGCCAATGTATTCAGCCCAGTTGTAGACATTCAATGTGCCTTCAGCGGATGCTGACAGAGGAGTTAAAGCCAGTGCGATGCCCAGCACGAGAGGATGCGCGGCTGATTGTGCGAGTCCGCGGCGGGCGAATTTTGTGAGTTTCATTTAAATTCCTCGGGTTGGTAACTCGGTCATTATCACCCATGCAGGGCGCAACTCAATGCAGTATTGCACATTCCCGGAATTTCGATTTACCTGTAAGAGCCTTGGTGTTTGCTGGCATTGTGGTGTTTTTCGGCGCTGTGATCGAGTTGGCCCAGGTTGGTAAAGAACAGAGGGTTAAGGACTTTCGCGGTGTAAAATCATGGCAGAATGCTGTTCTCGTATTATCCTGGGAGGTCACCCGTGTCTCAGCCGTCTGCCACAAATCGACGTATCGTACTCAATGCAAGACCACAGGGATTGCCGGACGAAAACACACTGCGTCTGGAAGAATCACCGATGCCTGTGGCAGGTGCGGGTGAGATGTTGTTGCGCACCGAGTACCTCTCACTTGACCCGTACATGCGCGGCCGCATGAACGATGCAAAATCCTATGCGGAGCCGGTCAAAATCGGTGAAGTAATGACCGGTCAGGTGGTCGCTGTGGTGGAGAATTCCGATGTCAGCGGCTTTGAGACCGGTGACTATGTGCTGTCTGGCAGTGGCTGGCAGGACTATGCAGTATCCGACGGCACAGAGGTCATGAACCTGGGTAAAACGCCGGAGAATCCCAGCTGGTCACTTGGCATACTTGGAATGCCTGGCTACACAGCGTATGCAGGATTATTAAAGCTGGGAGAACCAAAGGCAGGTGAGACCGTCGTTGTTGCAGCAGCTTCCGGACCTGTCGGCGCAACCGTCGGTCAGATTGCAAAGATAAAAGGCTGCAGAGTGGTGGGTATTGCCGGTAGTGCTGCTAAATGCAGTCATGTGGTTGAAAATCTTGGCTTTGACGCATGCATTGATCACAAAGCCGATAACTTTGCTGACCTTCTTAACTCTGCCTGCCCCGATGGTATAGATGTCTACTTTGAAAATGTTGGTGGCAAAGTTTTGTATGCAGTACTGCCACTGTTGAATCCTTTTGCAAGAATGCCGGTGTGTGGTGTTGTGTCATGGTACAACCTTGCGGGTTTGCCGGAAGGGCCGGACTTCGGACCCGCCATTATGGGGACTATTTTGCGGATGAAAGTTAAGGTGCAGGGCTTTATTATTTATGACAGTTTTCCAAAAGATACCTATCAGGAGTTTGTTAAAGATATGAGTGGATGGCTGGCTGACGGTAGTGTGCAATATAAAGAACAGGTGGTAGAAGGGTTAGAGGCAGCGCCTGCTGCGCTGAATGATCTTCTGCTTGGCAACAGCTTTGGAAAAATGGTGGTAAAAGTCGGACAGTGAGTTCACAGGTTGCAGAGAAACCATCTGGTGATATGAAACCACCTGGCGATATGTTGCAGGTCAGCATCTGGCGTGGCACAGACGTTGGCGAATTTGTCGATTACGAAGTACCGCTCAGAGAAAATCAGACGGTGCTCGATGTTGTTACCGAGGTTCAGCGCCAACTGGAACCCGGTCTCGCCTACCGGTTCGCTTGTCGCGTAGGTGTTTGCGGTTCCTGTGCGATGACGGTTAACGGCAGGCCACGCTGGACATGCCGTTCGCATGTCAATGATGTGAT
>CAYPDN010000166.1:0-8296 GCA_964409445.1 uncultured Granulosicoccaceae bacterium | reverse complement strand
TTATTACTTTGCCATTGTCTGCAAAAATCACGAACCTGGTTGTATACCTGGCCGGAACAGACGCTGACTGATTCGCAACAGTCTTTATTTCAGTCACTAATTGAACGGCGCGCCAACGGTGAACCTCTGGCCTATCTCACAGGTGTACGGGAGTTCTGGTCTCAGTCGTTTGAGGTCACTTCAGATACTTTAATCCCGCGCCCCGACACTGAAACTCTGGTAGAACACTGCCTTAAAAAACTAAAAGTTAGCAACGGTCCGTTCCTTGATCTTGGTACGGGTTCAGGCGTAATTGCAATATGCATCGCAATAGAGCGACCGGATATCGAGGTTTATGCAACCGACAGCAGTGATGCAGCATTGAAAATAGCCACAGCCAACGCAAGCAGATTAAACGCAAAGATTAACTTCAATCAATCTGACTGGTTTGAAGACATTGCAACCACTGCATTTTCGGTCATTGCCTCTAACCCGCCATACATCGCAGCAGATGATCCACATCTGCAATCGGGTGGTCTGTCCTATGAGCCGATTTCAGCCTTGCGATCATGTGACAATGGCTTTGGTGATATCACTGCTATTATTAATGAAGCTCCGGCATACCTTCGCACGGGCGGATGGCTGTTACTCGAGCATGGACACTCGCAAGGCAGACAAACCCGCGACACAATGCTGGAACGAGGTTTCCGTCAGGTAACAACAAAACAGGATCTGTCAGGCAATGACAGAGTCACCTTCGGACAAAAAGTATGACTAGCGCTTTAAATCCACAACACAACCCGTCAACAGATTCACCCCCAAAACACGGTGATGCGCACGTTGAAAGACAAGACGTCGGAATCACAGCAGACAAAACCTACGCTGCGATCGATCTCGGATCAAACAGTTTTCATATGGCTGTTGCAAGCGCCACCAGCTCACACCTGCAAATGATCGACAAGCTGCGAGAACCAGTACGACTTGGTGCAGGCCTTGATAAGAAAAATAACATCACTGCAAAAACAATGAAACAGGCACTCGAGTGCTTATCTATGTTTAGCCAGAGACTAAAGGACGTACCGACAGATCAAATACGCGCGGTCGGCACAAACACACTACGGCGCGCATGCAACGCGGAAGAATTTAACACAGCAGCAGTAGACACCCTCGGTGTACCAATAGAAATTATCTCCGGCCGTGAAGAAGCAAGACTCATCTTCACCGGAGTAAGTTACGGTCTGCGTGATGATAAAAAAAGACTGGTTATAGACATAGGCGGGGGCAGCACTGAATTTATAGCGGGCAGCGGCACCACGGCTAACATCATGGAAAGCATCAATATGGGTTGTGTAAGCACTCACACCAGATGGTTCGATGATCAGTTGGTTTCAGGGAAAAAGCTTGGCAAAAAATTTGAAAAATCTATCGCCAAAAGCAGGCAGGAAGCGCGCGCTATTATACCGGCCTATCTCAAACACGGCTGGGACGTTTGCATTGGCTCGAGTGGCACTATCAAGGCCACAGAGAGAATACTGCAGGCATTTAACCCGGATGAAAACGGTATAAGCCGGGAAAGGCTGGATGAATTAATCGAAAAAATCATAAAAAAAGGACCCGAAGTACTCGACGACATATCGACAATCAGTGATGACCGTCGAGAAGTTATTCTCGGTGGCTTATCAGTATTAAAAGCAGCCTTCGAGTCACTTGATATAAAACATATGCAGGTGTCTCACTCGGCACTAAGAGAAGGCGTGATTATCGATCTTGCCGGCGATTCGCTAAACGATCACGTCAGACGAAATGCTGTCGCAGATATGCAGCAACGCTTTCGCGTAGATATCGAGCAGGCAACACGGGTTTATAATACCGCGGAGCAATTATTCAGCTTCGCGAGTGACCCATGGAACCTCGATGCAACGCGGGACTTGCGCACACTGCGCTCAGCCTGCCATTTGCATGAAGTCGGACTATCCATCGCACACGTGCAGTACCACAAACACGGCGCTTACCTGCTGCGCAACGCAGATATGATGGGGTTTTCCAGAAACGATCAGCGATTTTTGGCAGCCCTGGTTCGCAACCACCGCAGAAAGATAGATACCAGTGTCACTCAGTCGATGCGAAAGTCAGAGAAGTCACGCTATTACAAACTGCTTTTCCTGCTGCGACTGGCATCGCTTTTTCACCGCACCAGGCATGCAGACGATGGCCTGCAGTTTACCGTCGATTACTCGGATAGCACGGTCAATCTGAGCATTCAGAAACAGTGGTTAGAAGACCGACCACTAACCCGCGCCGATATAGAAGACGAAATAGAGACACTAAATAGTGCAGGATTTTATTTGAACCTGAACCCGGAAACTTAACAACAGAACTTAATAACAGGCCTTTATAACCAAAAGCCTGCGCTAACTCTGTGAAGCGACAAAAGACTCATAGGCTTCATCATCCATTAACTCCTCAACTTCCGTGGCAGCTTCCGGTTGAATGGTAAACAACCAGCCTTCGTTATACGGATCTGAATTTACAAGCTCCGGCTCATCGACCAGGGCAGTATTTGCATCGAGTATTTTACCTGCAACAGGTGCATAGATATCCGATGCGGCTTTCACCGACTCCAGCACCGCCACGGCATCTTTGGCGCTCACATCCTTGTCTATCTCCGGGGTTTCAACAAATACCAGATCACCCAACTGCTCCTGGGCGTGATCTGTGATACCGACAGTGACCGTGCCATCGTCGTTCAGGCGAACCCATTCATGCGTCTCGGCGTAAAAGAGATCATTAGGTGTATTCACTGTCAAAGCTCCTGTTAGATGCTGTTATGCGACGCTCGCTTAACAAAAGGACTAAAGCAGTCCCGTAACTCTGTCTACACGACGCTTTATACAACAATTCTCCGCAAGACGAAACGCCACTGACGGAAGTTCACTTAAACTTCACTTAATAGTTCCAGGCAAATCTACTGCAGACTCAATCCTGCGCGCTACAACACCGCCTCAAACAAAGCACGGGTATTGGCCGCGGTCATTGCAACCGGATTGCCACCGACACTGGGATCACGCAATGCTGCGTCCACAAGACTGTCAAGGTCGGGAGATTCAACTCCCAGCGCGGTCAGTGTTCGCGGTATCTGGAACGAGCCGTTAAACCGGTCGACAAACTCACAAAAGCCATCAAACCCACCATCTATTTCCAGAAACCCGGCAACCTGATCAAAGCGTTGGCGAATAGCCGGTTCGTTAAACTGCAGCACTGCGGGCATACAGACCGCATTGGTTGTACCGTGATGAGTATGGTGCACCGCACCGATCGGATGGCTCATGGCATGAATAGCGCCAAGGCCTTTCTGGAATGCGGTGGCCCCCATTGCTGCAGCACTCATCATATTGGCGCGCGCATCAAGATCATTAGCATTGGCATAAGCCTTCGGCAGGTTCTCAACCACTAATCGCATCCCTTCCAGCGCGATTCCCTGACTCATCGGGTGATAGTGCGGGCTTGAATACGCCTCCACACAGTGCGCAAATGCATCGAGACCAGTACCTGCAGTAATCGCTTTTGGCATACCGACAGTCAGTTCAGGGTCGCAAATAACGACAGATGGCAACATTTTAGGATGGAAGATAATTTTCTTTTCTAAAGTTTCCGTGTTCGAGATGACACTGGCACGTCCAACCTCTGAACCTGTTCCTGCGGTTGTAGGCACTGCGATCACCGGTGCAATAACATCCGCGTTGGCACGCGACCACCAGTCATCTATGTCTTCGAAATCCCATAGCGGCCTGGTTTGTCCCGCCATAAAAGCAATGACTTTACCGAGATCCAGTCCGGAGCCACCACCAAATGCAACCACGCCGTCATAACCCCCTTCACGATAGACTGCCACGCCAGCGGCGGCGTTATGATCATTCGGATTCGGATCAACATCGCTAAACATTCCTCGTCCAAGCCCACCTGCCTCAAGCAGATCAAGTGCACGACCGGTGATATCGAGCTCTGCAAGCCCCCTATCTGTTACCAGCAACGGCTTTTTTATACCGGCAGCATTGCAGGCGTCTGCAATTTCGTTTATGCGTCCGGCGCCGAAGCGGATTGATGTCGGATAAGACCAGTTACCGGTTAGCGTCGTGTTCAATTGTTTTCCTTAGCTTTGCGTTCTTGGGTCGTCTGCATTTGCTCGTCGGCCGAGCAACCAGCCAGCCAACAACATTGCAGCTGCCAGCAACACTGCAAGCCAGTCGCCGAGTGTCACAAACGGCGTTGATCCCTGTCTCGGGGTTACAGCTACATCCAGCGCGGCTGCTTCAAACTGCGATCCTCGCTGTACGACGTGGCCACGGTAGTCAATTAACGAAGTGATTCCCGTATTGGTTACACGCAGCATCGGTCGCCCAAACTCAAGTGAGCGCATAGCTGCAATCTCCTGATGTTGGTGTGGTGCAGTTGAATCACCAAACCACGCATCGTTGCTGACGTTAATTAATACATTGGACTCAGGGAACTGTGCACGCATCTCCGAGCCGAATGCATCTTCGTAACAGATCGACATGCCGTAGTTAACACCGTTCACAGTGATAGGTTCTATCGGCCCGCTGCCTGGAGAAAGATCTGACATCGGGATAGTGATGTACTCGGCCAGTTTAGAAAGGATATTGCGAAACGGTGTGTACTCGCCAAACGGCACCAGGTGCCGCTTAACGTATACCTGGTCTTCTGTGCCGTTGAGCACTTTAATCGCATTGAAATAAAGCGAAAAATCCTCGTTACTTGTAAAACCGCCGCTAATTACCGTGGTGCCCTTTTGCGCCAGCGATTCTGCAAAATTTACTTCCCACTCGGCAAGATCAGAATATACAGTCGGGATAGCACTCTCCGGCCAGATGACAAGCTCTGCACCGGTATCGCTAAGCGCTGAATACAGTTCTATTGAATCTTCGAGAAGATTAGGCTGAAATTTTAATTCCTGCGCTATATTGCCCTGCACCATCGTGACATCAACTGTTCTATCCTGAACCGGTTGAGTCCATTGAACTTGCTTTAAGCCATAGCCACCTGCAGTGATCGCAACAATCGAACACAGCGCCACAAGGGCAGATACCAATGTTCTGCGGCACAAGCACCATGCGAGCAACCCACTGCACAATACCAATGCCAGAGAACTTAAAAAGACGCCGCCAACCGGCGCATAACCTGCCAGCGGCGAGTTAATAGTAGAATAGCCGGCGCTCAACCACGGAAAGCCCGTAAGCAACCAGCTACGCAGCCATTCAAACAACACCCACATTGATGGCACGGTTAGAAAAAACCAGCCGCTGTGATGTTTAAAACGGTGCAGCAACATGGCAAGAAATGCAGGATACAAGGCAAGAAATAGCACGAATAAAAAAGTGCCCAGCGCCGCTATTGCCGCTATCGCTCCACCAAATAAATGTAAGCTGAAGTAAATCCAGTAAATACCCGCACCGAACAAGCCCACACCAAAAAAGTAACCAGATCGAAAGCTACTGGCGGATGTCTGGGAGTAATAAAGAACCACAAAAAATAACGCGAGTGTTACCGGCAACAGCATCCAAAAACCAAATGGCGCAAACGCCAGCACCGATACGGCGCCGCAAAGCAGACTGATCAGCGTTGTCAGCCATTTGTTATTAAAAAATACTGGGGAACTTTGCAATGTGACCAGGCCCGGTTGCAATATCGACTTGGGAAGAGCGAAGTTCTCTATCGCTCCAACGTATCGCGAATATTACTGCAAATCGCAGGGCGTAGCATATACGCCAGTGTCCAATACACACCCATGGCCGCCTATAGGCGTCACCCGGAGATAAAAGTTGTTGAACAGCTCATCTGGCTGACTGTTCGCACGGTACTAACGACCAAAATTGGCGGTGCCTTACCTGGCGCGTCAGCCTGCAGGTGCGTCTTCTGTCACTTGCAGCAAATGGATTCGCCGCGACTCGGCCGACAACACTTTTATCAAAAAACGATCGATACGAGTTTGCTCACCCGGATTAGGCATATGACCAATCTGCTGCATCACCAAGCCGCCGATGGTGTCGAACTCATCGTCTGGTAAGTTAGCATCGAGCTCTTCGTTGAACTCTTCAATCGGAGTGAGCGCTTTGATCGTATAGACACTCTCTTCCTGCTTGCGAATATTCGCATCTTCTTCGGTATCGTGCTCGTCATCTATCTCGCCAACGATTTCCTCCAGCACGTCTTCAATCGTTACAAGTCCTGCGACACCGCCGTATTCATCGACAACAATCGCCATATGATTATGATTGGCGCGGAACTCCGTCAACAGTACATTCAATTGCTTGCTTTCAGGAGTGAATACCGGCTCACGGATCAAAGATTTGAGATCAAAAGCTTCTCTCCTGCCAGGCAACGAAAAACGCAACAGGTCTTTAGCCAGCAACACGCCAACGACTTCATCGCGACTATCACCAATTACCGGAAAGCGGGAGTGACCACTGTCAATGATGTTTGGCAATATTTCATCGAGCTGCTGATCAATTTCAACCACAACCATCTGCGCTCTCGGGATCATGATGTCGCGCACACGCATGGCTGCAACATCAAAGACACCGTCGAGCATCTGCAAGGTATCAACACCGACAATGTCACGATCTGCCGCTTCGCGCAGCACAGTTTTCAATTCGGCTACATCACGCGGTTCGTCATCGCCATGCAATGCATGACGGATACGTTCCACCAGAGACTTCTGTGACTCAACAGGCTCGCTGGCCATTAGCTTTTTCTAACCCTCTATGCTGGCGGCTGTAATAACCACCGACTTATTTTTAGTTTTCACAATCATTCTGACGCAAACCTCAGGTATCAATCTCATCCCTGTAAGGATCCGCTACCCCGAGTGTAGCCAGTATTTCCTTTTCCCGCTCTTCCATTATTGCAGCATCCAGCTCATTTTCATGATCAAAACCCCGCAGATGCAATACCCCGTGTACGACAATGTGAGCCCAGTGATCATTCAGCGTCTTTGACTGCTCGGCACTTTCGCGTTTTAGTACCTCGGCACAAACCATCATATCACCAAGATAATTCACACCCGCCTCAGGTGGAAAATCTGCCGTAAACGATAAAACGTTGGTCGCTGAATCTTTACCACGCCACTGTTTGTTGCAGGATCTGATCTCAGCCTCATCAACAATACGAATTGTCAAAGCTTCGTTGTTATCGGCACTCTCAAGCCCTGCTCTGGCCCACTGTGTAAGCAAGTGATCTGACGGACATTCGCAAGACAACCCATCCGAACGCTGTACCTCTATAGACACTGGCCAGTTTGATACGCTAACGTCAGACACCAGAGCCCACTAGGACTTTTTATCCGACTTTTTGTCGAGACCTTCAGCTTTGTTATAAGCACCGACAATACGCTGCACCAGCGGGTGGCGTACAACATCACGCGCCTTGAATTCACAAAACCCGATACCTTCGACTCCATCAAGAACGCCCTGAACATGCTTAAGCCCGGAGGTAACATGTTTAGGTAAGTCAATCTGGGTAACATCACCGGTCACAATTGCTTTTGATCCAAAGCCTATCCGTGTTAGAAACATTTTCATCTGTTCAACTGTGGTGTTCTGCGCTTCGTCCATAATTACACAGGAATGATTCAGTGTACGACCACGCATATATGCTAACGGCGCGACTTCTATAACGTTTCTATCGATAAGCTTGGCAACCCGATCAAAACCCAAAAATTCATAAAGCGCATCGTAGATAGGTCTTAGGTAGGGATCGACTTTCTGCGTCAGATCACCAGGTAGAAAACCCAGGCGTTCACCAGCTTCAACTGCGGGGCGCACCAATACAAGACGGCGCACTTGTTCACGCTCAAGCGCTTCAACCGCACAGGCAACCGCAAGATACGTTTTACCCGTGCCAGCCGGGCCAATACCAAAACTTAAATCGTGATCGCGAATGCTTTGTACATACTGTTTCTGGTTCTTGCCGCGACAACGTAACTTAACGTTTCTGGTGACAATATCAGCACCAGAATTTGAGCCTTTCTCTGGCTGATCATCGTCAGCGCTAAGGTTTGTTTCCTGCAAATACAAGTGTATTTTTTCCGGAGTAAGAGTTTCTTTAGCTGTTGCATCGTAGAGGCCCTGCAATACGCTACAGGCGCTTTTAACGACCTTATCTTCACCAGACACCCGGAAGTTACCACCGCGATTGTGCAGTTGTACTTCCAACCGCCCTTCTATTTGTCGTAAATGCTCATCGAACTGACCGCACAGATTTGCCAATCGCTGGTTGTCGTCCGGACTTAGCTGAAATTCCA
>CAYPDN010000165.1:0-8323 GCA_964409445.1 uncultured Granulosicoccaceae bacterium | reverse complement strand
AAACGGTACAAATCTTGACGAGCAAATGCGCGAAGTTCGATTTCTATATGAACCAATTCGAACGCGCCTGCCAACCACTGTGTAACATATTATACGTTTGAATTGGTGCAACACTTCATCACTTTGCTCATTCAATCCGTCTGACCGATCTACCTGTATCGTTTTAGTTACTCATAGCAGCACTTTTACCCCGGAACTTCTATTTCAGCAACTGCAGCGTGCGACGAAGAGGTTCTGCTGCACCCCAGAGCAACTGATCACCGACCGTGAACGCACTAAGATACTCCGGGCCCATATTCATTTTACGCAATCGTCCGACAGGCACATTCAACGTGCCACTAACATAAGCCGGTGACAACTTATCGATCGAGGCTTCGCGCGTGTTTGGGACAAGCTCACACCACTCATTCGCACTACCCAGGATTGCCTCGATTTCATCCATCGGAAGATCTTTGCGAAGCTTTATTGTCAATGCCTGCGAATGACACCGCATTGCGCCGATACGAACACACAGTCCATCCACCGGGATAATTGCGTCACCACTGCGCTCGAGAATTTTGTTCGTTTCAGCTTCCGCCTTCCATTCTTCTCTGCTCTGCCCGTTGCCAAGATCGCTGTCTATCCACGGAATTAAACTGCCGGCAAGTGCAGCGCCACAGTCTGCTGTCGGGAAAGAGGAATCGCGAAATGCTGCATTGATACCGCTATCGACATCGATAATCGAACTGTCTTGATCGGCCAGAAGATTGGCCACAGAATCATTCAAAGCACCCATCTGCGAAATCAACTCGCGCATCGCACGCGCTCCTGCACCGGAAGCCGCCTGGTAAGTCATCGAGCTGCACCATTCAATCAGGTCTTCACGAAACAAACCGGCAAGCCCCATCATCATCAGACTGACAGTGCAATTGCCACCAATAAAATCTTTCTTTCGCGAATTCAGCGCACCGGCAATCACACCGTCATTTACCGGGTCGAGCACAATGGTACTGTCCGGTTGCATACGAAGCGTTGATGCCGCATCTATCCAGTAACCGTTCCAGCCGGCCTTGCGCAATGCCGGATGTACCTCTTTCGTATAGTCCCCACCCTGACAGGTCAGGATCACATCCATCTCAGAAAGCACTTCGATGTCATGTGCATCCAACAGCGTGGTTGATGTATCACCAATGGCAGGACCTGGCTGGCCCGCCTGTGAGGTTGAAAAAAAACTCGCAGTAATGCCCGTGAAATCCTGCTCTTCGTGCATTCTTTGCATCAGAACAGATCCAACCATACCGCGCCAACCTACTATTCCTACTTTCATTTAAATTCCTGAATTTTCATAAAATCCGTACATTCACGGGGAAAAATATTCACCATACGACAATTATTTGTTTAATTTTTACACCGACATAAAATTTTTGTGCGATATTAGACGACGTCCAGCCCGCCAATCAACAAGCTAGTAACAGCAGGCCCGGGACTAAACCAACCGACACACACAATCGGGTGTTCGTGTTAGTGCAATGGATTGAACACAACACGGAGGTATGCAGTGGACATAAACAACCTTAAAGCATTTATCGAAGTAGCAGATAAAAAGTCGTTCTCGCGCTCCGCAGATACGCTCAAGTTAACGCAACCAGCTGTGAGCAAACGTATTGCAGCACTCGAAACCGAACTCGAAGCCAGATTGTTCGACCGCGTTGGAAGAAGCGTGCATCTAACTGAGGCGGGCCGGGTACTACTACCTGCAGCTCGACAAATCAGCTCGGAATTGTCGCGTATTGAAGACGTCATTTGCAACCTTGGCAGGGACGTTAGTGGAACCTTGAGCATCAGTGCTACCGAGCACGTCGGCACTCACCACTTACCGCAGGTATTGAAAGCCTTCCTTGTAAATTACCCGAAAGTCGATATCGACCTGCACTTCGCAAGCTCACAGCAGGCAATGGAGCAAATTGACGAAGGCCAGCTTGAAATCGCCCTGTGTACGCTGCCGCCGCGCAGCAGCCATACACATTTTCCGAAGTTGCGTGATGTGGAAGTCTGGTCCGATAAACTGGTAGTGGTGGTTGCACATGACCACCCACTGGCAACCACTGGACCGGTCACGCTACAAATGCTGTCAAAATGTCCGGCAATCCTGCCAACAGAATCAACAACGCGCCATTCCATTGAAGATCTTTTGCTGGCTAATGACCTGCCGGCTGCAGTGTCAATCGAAGCTGATGACTTTGAGACTATTCGCACAATGGCATCTATTGGCATGGGGTGGGCCTGCCTGCCGGAATTTCAGGTCGATGATTCATTGACAGTGCTTGCCGTCGAAGAGTTGAAGCTCCAGTATTCCATTGTGCTAATCACGCACAGTGATCGAACACTTTCCCGCGCAGCGCAGGCGTTTATAGATTCATTACCGGAAGCTTCCGCATAGCTGCCTTGTACAGCTAACAAAAAGCGCCTTACAAAGTCTGTGCAGAGCTTCGTTCCATCCCCGGGTTTTGAGCACGATCTCGCAGGCAATGATCAATAAGAACCAGGGACAGCATCGCTTCAGCGATAGGCGTTGCCCGAATGCCAACGCATGGATCATGGCGGCCTGTAGTTACTACCTCCTGAGCCTCGTTATTTACATCAACCGTTTGCCCGGGAAGGCGCAGACTCGACGTTGGCTTTAACGCAATTGAAACAATGATATCCTGACCAGAACTTATGCCACCCAGAACACCACCGGCATTATTGGATAAAAAACCGTCTGGTGTTATCTGATCGCGATGTTGACTGCCCTTTTGAGCAACACTTTCAAAGCCTGCACCTACCTCAACACCCTTAACCGCACCGATGCTCATCATTGCATGGGCAATATCTGCATCGAGCCGATCGAAGACAGGTTCACCCCACCCGACCGGCACACCGGATGCAACCACATTAACCCTCGCCCCCGCCGAGTCGCCGTCTTTACTAAGCTTTTGCATAAAAGTGGAAAGTTCATCAACCTGAGACGCGTTGGGCCAGAAAAAAGGATTGTTTTCAGCTTCTGCCACATCAAAACTCCCGCCATCAAGCACCACCGAACCGAGCTGTGAAAGATAGCCTTTAATCTCGATCCCAAATTCAGCGTGCAAATACTTCTTTGCAATACCACCTGCTGCCACACGCATTGCAGTCTCACGTGCTGATGACCGACCACCACCGCGATAATCTCTCAAGCCATATTTTTTTTGATAGGTCAGATCGGCATGAGCCGGGCGATAGAGATCTTTTATTTTGCTGTAGTCTTTTGAGCGCTGATCTGTGTTCTCAATCAGCAAGCCAATTGGAGTTCCGGTGGTTTTACCCTCAAACACGCCAGACAGAATGCGTACTACATCGTCTTCCTTGCGTTGTGTCGTAAAACGGGATTGTCCGGGTTTGCGGCGGTCTAAATCACGCTGCAAATCATCCTCTGACAAACTCAGGCCAGGAGGACAGCCGTCGACCACAGCACCAATGGCAGGCCCGTGACTCTCTCCAAAGGTTGTCAGGGTAAACAGTTTGCCGAAAGTATTGCCGGACATTTATGATGAACCTAAAAAATAGCTGGGTATTGAAAGAAACAGGTATTGTATCTGCTTTACAGAGCTTACCTGAACCTTTTGTGATACTAGTGGGCTGTGCGGGAAATAAGGTGACGGACTTTTCACAGCTACAGTCGTCAGGGCAAGGCGGAAAAGCGCAGGCATATGCGTTTATCAAAGATGGGGTCATACGTCGAGCCCATATTTGCAATGGAAAGGCAACGCAGCCATGGCGGCTATAGCTTCGATCCGTGTTACCTTATTTTCGGCATAGCCCACCAGGCAGGCGGGTTCGCAAAGCTGTAGCTATAGCAACATCAGGCAGATAACTTGAAAGACCAGCAACCGCAGGACGACGAGACCCGAATCGGCCATTACATGGTTGTGGCCATGTGGGTAGTTGGGCTCGCGCTCGGTACATTGCTGGTCAACAATTACCTCGAAAAACAGCGCAACCCCAACAACAAAGTAGTGACGTCAATCGATGGCGACAAGCGCAGCATTACGCTTGAGCGTGGTCGTTACGGACACTATCTGGTCACGGGCACAATAAACGGAGCCAAGGCAGACTTTCTGGTAGATACAGGTGCATCGAGCGTCAGCATTCCGGTAGAGATTGCAAACAATGCGGGCCTTGAGCGTGGCCCTGAAATATCAATAAGCACAGCCAACGGTATTCGCAAAGCCTACCGCACTGAAATAGATCAGCTGCGAATAGGAGACCTTGAAATTCGCAATGCCACCGCACACATCAACCCGGGGCTTACCGGTGACGTGCTTTTAGGTATGAGTGTTTTGCAAAACTACGAGCTGGTGCAGCGTGGTGACCAGCTTGTTATTCGTGAACCCTAAAGTTACTTAGCAAGGTTGCTTAAGTTACTTTGCAACTTCCCTGATAATTTTCCCTGATCATCTCGTTGCATCGCGATACTCTCCCAAAGAAGTGAGTCCGCCGACCGCCTAAGCCCCAATTGTTTTCATAAAACGATCACGAATCACAACCGGATCCATAGTAATAACTGGTACCTTGACGTTACCCGATTCACACTTACAAACGATGATAGTCATCTTGTTACTGGCAAGTGCCTTCTCAATAACTTTCGGCGTATCTGCAGCCTGACATTCCACAACATTGTCACAACCACAAGCCTCAGCAACTTTTGTCAGAGATGTCTTTTTGCCTGCATAGGTGGGTTGATCACCAGTTGATCCGTAACTGCCATTGTCAATAATCAGCAGGATAAAGTTGTCAGCAACGTTGTTGGCAATAGTTGGCAGCGTACCGAAATTAGTCAATACGGATCCATCGCCGTCAATGGCAATGACTTTTTTATCCTGCGCCAATGCCACACCCAGCCCGATAGATGATGACAAACCCATAGTACCAAGCATATAAAAATTGCTTGGCTGATCGTCGATCAGATGCAGCTCCTGGCTGGGCAAACCGATATTACAAACCACCAGATGATCTCGAATTACTGGTGCAATTTCACGCAACACGTCAGAACGTATCATAGAGATATTCCTTTTGAATTTTTATCAGTAGCCATTCCAAAAACTGGCGTCGGTCAGAATAGCAACTGGCTTATTGCACATAAAAGTGTGCTTTAAAATTGCATCCAGCTCTTCGACATCTGCTTCCTTGTGGAAGTGATAAGTCGGGATGTTCAGTTGCGCCAGCAGCGCTTTGGTATGCACGGCCATCTCAACCTGGCACGCTACTGGTTCGCCCAGCTCACCGCGATAGCTGATCAGCATTGGTAACGGCATGCGATAGTACTGCGTCAGTGTAACTAACGTATTAATGGTCACACCAATGGCTGTATTCTGCATAATAATCGCCGGCCTCTTGCCACCCATAAAGGCACCAGCACACAAGCCCATGCCTTCGTCTTCCTTGTTGGCAGGGATGTGATAGATGGAATCATCTGCTTCGATCGCATCAATGACACCCGCTAGCTGTTTGCACGGCACTGTCGTGACAAAACTAATGTCATTACTTTTAAAATCACTGACGATCTTTTCATTTACCGACAATTTACTCTCCATAACTTTACGGTCTGCATTTAAAACAAGACCCAATTTTTATTAGGCAGGATACTGGCTGGCAGGTATTAACCCTTCCCGGATTTACTTAAGGCTCAAGGTTAAATTTCTCATCGGGAAAGTATTTTGCCAGACGAATATCAGCGGTACGCGCATGCCCTTCCATACCCTCGAGCCTTGAGATTCTCGCTGTCGCTTCCGCTACCGGCTTGGATGCATCCCGCGTAGCCTGTTGCCAGGTGACGATCTTCATATACTTGTGCACAGACAAACCACCGGTATATTTGGCTGACCGCCCGGTAGGTAATACGTGATTGGTACCGGAAGCCTTATCACCAAATGCAACAGTCGTTTCTTCACCGAGGAAAACAGAGCCATAACACTTTAAACGATCCTTCCACCATGGAATATCCTGCGCCTGCACGGTTAGATGTTCCGGTGCATACTCATCGGACACCTGCGCCATTTCTTCTCGGTCGCCACACAGAATGATTTCAGCATAATCGCGCCAGGCAGCCTCTGCATTAACTCGATTCACTTCGGGCAAATCGTCAATCAGATCCGGCACCAATTCCAGCACCTTTTCAGCAAGCGGTTTATTGTCTGTAACCAGCCAGACCGGAGAGTTATAACCATGCTCTGCCTGACCCACCAGATCTGCCGCCACAATCATCGCATCAGCGGTATCATCTGCGAGTATTAAACTGTCTGTTGGGCCTGCGATCATGTCAATGCCTACACGCCCGTAAAGAATACGCTTGGCCTCTGCGACAAACTGATTCCCCGGTCCGACAAGAATGTCAGCGGGTGGCAGGCCAAACAAACCAAAAGTCATTGATGCTACGCCTTGCACGCCACCCATCGCCATTACTTTATCCGCACCGCAAAGCGTTGCGGCATAAACAATCGCAGGTGAGATTCCTGGTGTTTCTGCTGAATCATTGGCTGGCGGCGAGCACGCAACAATGTGTCCACAGCCTGCGACCTTTGCGGTAGTCACTGTCATTATGGCACTGGCTACATGGCTGTAACGACCACCCGGTATGTAACACCCGACAGAGTTACACGGAATACTTTTTTGACCAAGCGTAAAGCCCGGCAACACTTCGAGCTCAACATCTTTTACGGTTTGCTTCTGCACCTCTGCAAAGCGCCTGACGTTGTCATGTGCAAAAGCAATATCGTCTTTCAGAGTCTGCGGCACACTGGCACAAGCTGTCTCGATTTCTGCATCACTCAGCAGGATGTTGCCATCGTACTGATCGAACCTGGAAGCGTAGCGGAGCGCTGCATCATCTCCACCCTGCTCGATGTCATCGAGGATGTTTTGCACCGTCTCGCGCACATCTGTAGCGTCAGTGGTTGCCGTTTTGGTAGCTTTTTTAAGGTAGGTTCGCGCCATACGTCCGTATCCTCCAGACTCGTCTTGTGCGGGATAATTTGACAAGCAGTGTAAGCGCTTACATTATAGGACGCAAGCACTCGCCAGGAAACATTGATTGAGCCGGAAAGCCTCTCCAACACTCGAAGACGTCGCACGGACGGCCCAGGTTTCCACCGCCACAATTTCCCGCTCGATCAATGAACCGGACAAAGTGGCGAAAGACACTCGCGAACGCATAGAAAAGGCCATTGAAGTATTGGGGTACACACCCAACTTCGGTGGCCGTGTGCTGGCCTCCAACCGCAGCAATATCGTTGGCGCTGTCATTCCAACCATGGCGAACGCGATGTTTGCCAGTGGCCTGCAGGTATTCCAGGAGGTGCTGTCACAATCCTCCTACAACTTGCTGGTAGCAAGCTCCGGCTACAACACAGATACCGAGTTGCAACAAATAAAGTCACTGGTAGCACAGGGTGCTGACGGCTTGCTCCTGATAGGCTCATCACGTCCGGATGACACAACCCGCTTTTTAAAACTGCGAAACATTCCCTACGTTATTGCCTGGTGCTATCAGGACGATAGCTCCAGACACTTCGCAGGCTTTGACAACACAAAAGCTGCAGCGTTAATTGCTAAGTTAGTGCTAAAAAAAGGACATCGACAAATTGCTATGATCGCAGGCCACGCATCGCAAAACGACAGGTCTAAAAATCGTATAGCGGGTGTCGCTAAAACAATTGCCGCTCAAAAAAATGCAACACTGTTACCGGTGGTTGAAACAGACTACTCACTCGACTCTGGCGGTGATGCTTTTGAAACTATCATGAACTGCCCCAAACCACCTACCGCAATTATTTGCGGTAACGATGTGCTCGCCGCAGGAGTAATCGTGCGCGCCAGGCAACTGGGTATAGAGATTCCAAAAGAAGTATCCGTTACGGGATTCGATGATATTGCGCTGGCAACAGTAGTAACACCATCGCTTACAACGGTCAGGGTGCCACAACTTGAGATGGGTAGAACGGCCGCTAATCTGATGCTGGAGTTACTGTCCAACAAACAACCGAAAAGCAAAGAATTGCAGACCGAAATTGTGCACCGCGAGTCTTTGATCGAGCTTTGTTAAACAATACTTACCACGTTGTCTGGTGCATGGCACCACTCAGGCGGAATTTACCAAAGGCGGCGTACGTCGATTGGGATAACACCCACGGCAGATCTCACAGATTAAACCATCGCAGCCACGCGCTGTGCAATGTTCGCGACCATAGAAAATTATTTGTAAATGCAGCTTGTTCCAGCTTTCTTTGGGAAACAGCTTCTTTAAATCTAGTTCGGTCTGAGTGACATT
>CAYPDN010000164.1:0-8337 GCA_964409445.1 uncultured Granulosicoccaceae bacterium | reverse complement strand
TACCGCTTCGGCGATCATTAAAAGGACTATGAAGTTTCACGAACTACAGATTTAACCAGTGCGCGGTGCGGAAAATAAGGTTACACGGATCGAAGCTACAGCCGCTATGGCTGCGTTGCCCTTCCTTTGCAAATATAGGCTCAACGTATGACCCCATCTTTGAGAAATGAAGGGCCGGCGCTTTTCCGCCTTGCCCTGACGACTGTAGCTGTGAAAAGCCTGTCACCTTATTTTCCTGCACAGCCCACTAGACAACGCTGTGCAGTGCCTGACCCAGCATATCTGGTGTAACCAAAGTTACACCACCCGGAGAGACAAAATATTTTTGCTTGTCAGCTTCCAGATCAACACCGATTTTTGTACCTGACGGGATAATACAACCCTTATCAATTACTGCATTATGAATCTCGCAGTGGTCGTTAACAACAACTTCAGGCATCAGCACGGATCGATTTACCAGGGTAAATTCGTCTATCGAAACGTTTGAAAATAAAAGCGACTCACGTACTTCAGCTCCTGAAATTATGCATCCGCCGGATACCATCGAATCATAGGCTACACCGCGTTTTTCTTCTGTGTTAAATACAAATTTAGCAGGAGGCACTTGTTCCTGATGTGTCCAGATGGGCCAGTCTTTGTCGTACAGGTTAAGATCAGGTACAACGCCCGTCAGTTCAAGATTCGCCTGCCAGAAAGAATCAACCGTACCAACATCTTTCCAGTAACTTTGCTCACCACTCTGCTTGTCCAGAAAAGAGTAACCATACACCTTACTATTTTCTATAACCTTCGGGATAATGTCTTTGCCAAAGTCGTGGGATGAGTTTTCATTGTCATGGTCTGCAATCAGCTCGCGAACCAAAAACTCAACATCAAAAATATAAATTCCCATCGAGGCCAGTGAGAGGCCCGGCTTGCCCTCAAGTTCTGCCGGATGTTCCGGCTTTTCGTGAAACTCTTCAATGCTGCCATCTGCCGCCATGCTCATCACACCGAATGCACTGGCATCTGCAACCGGTACTTCAATACACCCGACCGTCAGATCAGATTGTTGTGCAACGTGGTAAGCCAGCATCGGCCCATAGTCCATCTTATATACATGATCCCCAGCCAGAACGATGACATGCTTCGGCCCAAGGCTGCGAATGATATCGATGTTCTGATAGACCGCATCTGCAGTTCCTTTGTACCAGGAATTTTCGTCTGTTCTCTGTTGTGCCGGCAACAGCTCAATGAACGGACCGAAGTCCCCACCGATCATTGCCCAGCCACGCTGAATATGGCGTATTAGTGAATGGGCTTTGTATTGAGTTAGTACGCCAACCCGGCGGATGCCGGAATTAAGACAATTGGATAGCGGAAAATCAACGATGCGGAATTTGCCACCAAAAGGCACTGCAGGCTTAGCGCGCCAATCGGTCAGGTTTTCAAGTCGGGAGCCACGCCCACCTGCGAGCACAAGCGCCATTGTGTCACGCGTCAATCGACTGACAAAGCGACCGGCAGGTGTTGGATTCTGGTTGTGCACGTTGATTGTCATTATTGGTTCTAAACCCGTTAACTGTGCTCGCTGGGACGCAGAACGCCTGTTACTGTACGGAAGTTGCAAATCAACTTCCGAAGTAGCAACCTAACACTGTTCGCAATAAAAGTTCCAATAAAGAATATATCTGTCTGACAGCAGTCCATCACCCAGCTGCGAACCGTTATAAAAACAATGCCCAAAAGCCCGGATATCCAACCTGAATCTTTGCAACACGCGTCTACTGCAAGTTTGTCAGACGGATTGCAGCGGATCATTGAGGCCCGGCATCACGATCCATTTTCAATATTGGGCAAACACACAAACACCATTCGAGTTTTTATACCAGGGGCACAAGAAATACGGTTGGCAGAACCACACGGTATTGAGGCTGATAAAAAATTCCACCGTATAGAAAATACCGATTGCTTCGAACTCACCGATGCGGACCTGCCGGAGCAATATCAACTTGATATTCGCGATATAGACGGCAATCACTGGATTGCCGAAGACCCCTACCGATTCGATGTGCAGTTGGGGGATGTCGATCTCCACTTGTTTAGCGAAGGCAAGCATCACCAGTTGTACAACATATTGGGCTCGCATCATCGCGTTGTTGATGGAGTTAGCGGAGTGCTCTTTGCAGTCTGGGCGCCGGGCGCTGAACGAATTAGCGTAGTTGGTGATTTCAATCACTGGGACGGAAGAGTCCATTCAATGCGCAGCCGCGGCGAGAGCGGAATCTGGGAATTGTTTCTGCCTGATATCGACTCCGGAACTCACTATAAATTTGAAGTACGCGCCAGAGACGGCGGCATTCAACTCAAACAAGACCCCTTTGCCAATGCCTTTGAACTGCGACCTGACACCGCTTCTTTGGTTACACAAAGTAACTGGCAATGGACTGATCTGGACTGGATCAACAAGCGAATCGATTGCAACTGGCAGCACGCTCCCTGTTCTATTTATGAAGTTCATCTCGGCTCATGGCAACGCACCGACGACAATCAGTTTCTAAACTACAAAACCCTTGCCCATAAGCTTGTGGAGTATGTGCAATACATGGGCTTTACTCACATTGAACTATTACCGGTAACCGAACATCCCTTAGACGATTCATGGGGCTATCAGGTTACCGGGTACTTCGCACCAACGAGTCGTTTCGGAACACCAGATGATTTTCGCTACTTTATCAATCACTGCCATGCAGCAGGGATCGGTGTCATTCTGGATTGGGTACCCGCACACTTCCCGCGCGACACACACAGCCTGGCGCGCTTTGACGGCACGGCACTGTACGAACACGAAGATCCGCGCCGTGGAGAGCACCGCGACTGGGGCACACTAATATTCAACTATGGCCGCAATGAGGTGAAAAATTTCCTGATTGCATCAGCATTGTATTGGCTCAAGGAGTTCCATCTGGACGGACTTCGCGTCGATGCAGTTGCCTCCATGTTGTACCTCGACTATTCACGTGAACCTGGTGACTGGCTACCCAACCACAAAGGAGGCCGCGAAAATCTCGAAGCCATAGAGTTTCTAAAAGAACTCAACACAGTCACCCAAACTGAATTGCCAGGGTCGCTAATAATCGCTGAAGAAAGTACATCGTGGCCACAAGTCTCCCGGCCACCCGAGCACGGCGGACTGGGTTTTACGATGAAGTGGAATATGGGCTGGATGCACGATTCGCTCGACTACATGCAATATGACCCAATTCACCGCAAGCATCATCACCACAATATAACTTTCGGTTTGCTGTATGCGTTTACCGAGAACTTTGTACTGCCATTCAGTCATGATGAGGTCGTACATGGCAAAGGTTCCATGCTGTCTCGAATGCCCGGTGATGACTGGCAGCAGTTTGCCAACCTGCGATTGTTGTATACCAAGCAATTCACCTATCCCGGGAAGAAATTACTTTTCCAGGGTCTCGAGTTCGCGCAACGAAGAGAATGGGATTTCAACAACCCACTCGACTGGCACCTGGCAGATGCTGGTGCACATCGTGGTGTAATGACACTGGTAGCTGATCTTAATCGTTTGTACCAAAACCACCCGGCACTCCATGAAATTGACTTCGAACAGAGCGGCTTTGACTGGATCAACGCAAATGACACCGAGAATTCAATTCTGAGCTACTGTCGTCACGCGCTGGACAAAAGCGAAACATTGCTGGTACTACTAAATTTCACACCGGTACCACGCGACAACTACTGCATTGGTGTAGAAAATTCAGGCACCTATATTGAACTGTTTAACTCCGACAGCGAACGATACGGTGGTAGCAACTATGGCAACTTTGGCGCTATAGTAAGTTACGAGCAACCAAATTCAGAACACGCCAATACCTTGTCTGTAAAACTACCGCCACTCGGTGCTGTTATTCTTAAATACGTTTCAGAATACGTACCAGGCTAAAGTCACAATCCGTTATGCATCCGTTCATACTTAACAACTCTTTTTAATTCGATTGTGATCAATTCTGATTTAAAAATATTGTTCGCCTGTAGCGAACTTACACCATGGGTAAAAACCGGCGGACTTGCCGATGTATGCGGCAGCCTGCCACTAGCATTAAAAGAGGCGGAGATCGATGTCCGTGTTGTGCTGCCTGGCTATCACAGTGTTATTGAAAAAATAGCCACACCAGCTTTTCTGGCAATGCTTGAACTGCCGTTGGGCACCGTCACGTTGTGCCGCAGCGAACTCAATGGAATCGAAGTACTTCTGGTCAATCACGAGCTTTTTACTAATCGACCAGGCAACCCTTACATGTCAGACGCCGACCGCCCATGGCCTGACAATGCCTTACGCTATGCATTGTTTTCGCAGGCCGTTTGCAAAATAGCAAAGTCACCAGATCATCTCGACTGGCAGCCGGATATTGTCCATTGCCACGATTGGCAAACCGGCCTGGTACCGGCGCTACTATCACTGGAATCAAATCCGCCTGCTACAGTCTTCACCATTCACAACCTGGCCTATCAAGGCAATATCACCATGGCAGAGTACAACAGGCTGAATCTACCTGGTGAATTGCTGGTACAAGACGGCATAGAGTTCTGGGGCCAGGCAAGTTTTATAAAAGGCGGCATCGCCTTTGCGGACAGAATCAATACAGTCAGTCCAAACTACGCCCGGGAAATCACTGGAAAAGAATTCGGGTGCGGCATGGAAGGACTGTTACTGCACAGGCGCCAGTATTTGTCAGGCATTTTAAACGGTATTGATTTAACTACCTGGAATCCGGCAACTGATCCGCACCTTGTAAAAAACTACACGGCCGATACGCTAGATAATAAAGCTGAAAATAAATACGACTTACAGAAAAATCTAGGATTAAAAACAGATCCTGACACAGTTCTATTCGGTGTAATCAGCAGATTAGCCGTACAAAAAGGAATCGATCTTATTCTTGAAGCTATCAGTAATCTGGCTGACCAAAACTTTCAGCTCGCAGTACTGGGCGCGGGGGACTCCACACTGCAAAAACAGCTTGAAGCACTGGCAGCGGCAAACCCTGAACGCATTGCAGTTGTTTTAGGATTTAACGAGGAGCTGTCACACAAAATAGAAGCAGGCGCTGATGCCTTTCTAATGCCTTCTCGCTACGAACCCTGCGGTCTCAATCAGATGTATAGCCACCGCTACGGCACGCTACCGTTGGTAACGCGTGTTGGTGGCCTGGCAGATACGGTGATAGATCCCGCCCAACACATCGATTCTATAAGTAATACTGGCCAGCAGAATAAGGCCAATGGCTTTGTTATTGATGCCGCAACTACCAGGAAGCTCACTGAAGGTATGCAGAAGGTAATCGATACGTACAACGATAAAAGTCAATGGCTACAGATGCAGCAAAACGCGATGCTCCTGGACTACAGCTGGTCAGAAAGCGCTTCTAACTACATCGATATGTACAAAAAAATCGTTCAACCGGCTTAGCCTTAATTGCCACGCAAACTCCTAGAGTGAGTTAAAAGCTTTCGTAAAGCCTTTTAACGATATCTCAATATCTATTGGCCCGGCGCCTTCAGCTGCAACTGTCACTTTCGCAGCATTGCCTTTCTTGAGATTGGCTATAACGTCAGAGCTGAGTGGCTCTCTCACCAGACACCCGTGTTGCTGGCATATCCGAAACGGTGCGCCGCGTTCTTCACCACCATCAATGGTCAGCCGCAGACCAAATTCCAGCAGCACTCCCAAAGGGGTAATAATGTCAGCCACCGCGGCAATTTGAACACCTTCAATTTCAGCTTTTTCTTCATCGACTTTTCTGACCACAAACTCGATCGCAGGTGAGCCTTGCGGATCCTTGCCAAGTTGCGTCATCGCACATGAGCCGTCTCCATTGGGATCACAAATTACACCCCAGTCTCCAATCTGAGTGACTTCTGGTTGCACGACCGCAGCCGGTTCGGATTCAAGGTCACTGATTTTCTGTGCCTGTGCTGTCCCTGTGCCGATTGCGAACAACAGAAGCGCGCTGCACAATAAATTTAAATTCTTCACTTAATCTCCAAAATTGATCAATGCCCAATTGTCGGCGTATTAAACAACTGTGTGTGAAACTCTGCCAATTTGTAAGACCGGGAGAGGTGCAACTAATTTCATCCCAATCAACTAAATTTAGCCACGAACATAACGAGAGCTGCTGTCACCTCGAAGCCCGCGGCGAGACCGACCGTTTTTAACCGGTGCCGCCTTGTTAAAAAGCTCCACCAGTTGTGTAGTCATGGCGTTGGCCAGCTCACTAACATTTGCTATGGTCGCAGCGCGATGGTAGTACTGAGTGACATCATGGCCAATACCAATTGCCGTTAACTCAACCTCGGGATCACTCTCGACCCGCTTGATTACCTCTTGCAAGTGGCGCTCAAGAAATTTCCCCGGGTTGGACGACAACGTCGAATCATCAATTGGCGCACCGTCAGAAATTACCATTAGAATCTTGCGTTTTTCGGGTCGCGCCATGATTCTCTGATATGCCCAGGTCAAAGCCTCACCATCAACATTCTCTTTCAACAAACCTTTACGCAGCATTAACCCGAGGTTATTTCTACCACGTCTCCAGGGCGTATCCGCTCCCTTGTAAATAATGTGACGCAGATCATTCAGCCTTCCGGGGTTTGGCGACTGACCTGCAATTACCCATTTATTTCGTGACTGACCACCCTTCCATGCACGCGTTGTAAAGCCGAGAACCTCGACACTTACACCGCACCTCTCCAGTGTATTGGCCAGTATGTCCGCACAGCTTGCTGCAACCACGATGGATCGACCATGCATAGAGCCCGAGTTATCAATCAGCAGCGTCACCACTGTATCGCGGAATTTAGATTCTTTTTCCTGCTTAAATGACAATGGTTGCATTGGATCAGTGACAACTCTGGTCAGTCTAGCAGTATCCAGCACACCTTCTTCCTGATCAAAATTCCACGATCGGTTCTGATGCGCAAGCAAGTGCCTTTGCAGTCGATTCGCAAAGCGGCCGATCGATGATTGCAAATCACCGACGTGTTCATCGAGTCTTTCACGCAATCGACCTAGCTCTGTGGCACCACACATATCAAGCGGTGTAATGATTTCATCAAACTCAGTTGTGTATACGTGATACTTCTTCGTTGTATCACCTGAAGTTTCCTGAATAGATGCACCTGGAGTTTCAGAAACATCCGCACCCTCAGTGCCGGTGTCATCTTCCGGGTCATCTACCGGCTCACCTTCTTCGCCTTCGCTTTCGGGCAAATCATCACTTGAATCCGATTCACCGGGTGGCAGGTCACTGTCCGACTCGTCTTCCGGTAAATCCTGTTCATCAAACTCATCATTCGCATCCGCTGCATATTCACCGGCGTCTGCACCATCGATAAAATTCATAGCAACAAGTAAGTCATTGACCTGCTGTGCGAAAGATTGCTGATCGTGCTGCTCCGCACAAAGTCTTTCCAGCCATTCCGGAGAGACTTTTTGCAAGGTATCACTACAATGTGAAAGCACCTCTCGTCCACGATCAGAGACCGGTCTGTTTGTCATCTTCTGCCGCAGCAGCAAGGCCAGGCCTTCAGCCAATACATCTGTATGGTCGCTATCGTTGTTTAGGGCATCAAGCCGGTGATTTAAATTTACTTCAAGATTACTGGCGACACCGTCGAGGTATCTGGTACCCACGGATTCAACCCGGGTTTGCTCCACTGCATCGAATAATCGTCTGGCAACAGGATCTGCCGGTGAAGCGCGTTCGTGAATTGCCTTGTTGTGATGGGCGTGCCAAAGAGCAACTGAATCTGCCTGCCCTCGGGTAACAGTTACTGCTTCATTGTCCGGCCCGCTTTGCAGATCTGCCAGTTTGGTACCACCGATATTGACAACATCCAACCCTTGTTCAAAGGTTACGGCCAATGACTCATCGTGAGATACCGCACGCGCACAGGCACCAATGGATCTTTTAAGACTCTCAAGTTCTGCAGCTAGATCTGCAGCGCGCTCATCTGGTGATTTGTCAGACAATCGAATCTACCGGATTACTCTGCTCTACGAAGCCAGGTTAATTTGCAGCGAACTGATCTCGGCCGCATCTGCCGCCAGATCACGATCAAAAACTCGTTGATACAACTCATCGAGTAACTCACGTTCAACCGGGTCACACTTGTTCAGGAATGTCAGTTCAAACGCCAGTGCCTGGTTACCAAAAAACTGGGTGTTCTGTGCCCAGGTAATAACTGTCCGCGGGCTCATCACAGTAGATAGATCACCGTTGCTAAACGCCGAGCGCGTTAAATCTGCCAGCGTCACCATTCGTGCGATGG
>CAYPDN010000163.1:7111-8357 GCA_964409445.1 uncultured Granulosicoccaceae bacterium | reverse complement strand
CTAATCTGGTCAAAGACCATGTGCCACCGGAATCGGGGACCAATCCTATTTTTGAAAAAGCCTGTATAAATTTGGCTGATTTCGCGGCCAGAACGATATCGCAAACCAGTGCGATGTTTGCTCCTGCACCTGCAGCGACTCCGTTCACAGCACAAACGATCGGCTTTTCCAGTGAGCGCATGCGGCGCAACACAGGGTTGTAGTATTTTTCTATCGTGTGACCCAAATCAGGTGGCTCAGTCATCTTGCGAGGATCGCGATCCCCCAGATCCTGTCCCGCACAAAAAGCTCTGCCGGCCCCGGTCAGCAGCACTGATCGCACGTCGTCGTCTTCAGCGCGAATGAATGCGCTGTGAAAAGCTTCACTCATTTCACTATTGAAGGAATTCAGCTTGTCGGGTCGGTTTAACGTGATTGTCAGCACCCCGTTTTCGATGTCCGTTAATACTGATTGTTCCGAACTCATATTTCAGCCTTTAAGCGTCAGTGGTGGAAAATGCTTGCACAAGCCATCGGCCCGGTCAATGATTGTCGGTTCCCAGGCTGCAGTGACGTCGCAGTTATGCTGCTGGTTGCTGCAGTCAATCTCGGAACGAATCGATGGCAAATCTGACCCTCCGCCCGGCTACTGCGGCCGACATTGGTATCCTGTACGAGTGGGATGGCAAGCCTCACGTAAAAGCTGCTGTCAGCAACAGTGGTACAAGTTCATTCGATATTGATTGGCAGGAAGAACTTGGCGAGAGAACTGATGGGACTGAATTCTTTATTGCAGAAATCAGCTCTCAAGGTCAGACAGTCGCAATAGGTGCGTTACAGATAATCAACCCTGCAACTGAACGGTCGCACTACTGGGGTGCCGTGGCACCTGATCAGCGAGCTATAGATATCTGGATTGGTGAGGAAGATTTTATTGGTCAGGGCTTTGGAACTCAGATGATGATTTTTGCGATCAGTCATTGCTTTAAGGCACCAGAAGTAACTGCAATTCTCATTGATCCGTTAGCCAGCAATACTCGTTCGCACAAGTTCTATAAAAATTTCGGTTTTGAATTTATCGAGCGACGGCAATTCGATGAAGAGAGTGATTGCTTTGTTTTCAAACTGACACGTGCGGTGTGGGAAAAGCTATCGTGAATGCTGCTAAAAAGGAGCTCTTAATAGCGCGTGAGAAAGCACTACATGATCATAAAGTACGCGCTGATAAAAGCCAGCTTACCAATTTGCTGCATCCATCTTTCAAAGA
>CAYPDN010000163.1:0-7011 GCA_964409445.1 uncultured Granulosicoccaceae bacterium | reverse complement strand
TGGGGTCCGGGTGACCATTCGATAAAAGCTGGCAGCAGTGCATTTTCCGGCAAATGTCCATCTGCCGGTACTGTTAGTCGCCATGACCGCTCACCTCTGACAAACGTCACAATCTCCCCCAGATCGACAGGGCTTGCCGCAACAATCTCGTCAAGGTTATCTGTGCTGACCACCCAGCATAGTGCGCGCGGTCTCTCAGCCAGACGAGTGGTGGTTTTCGGATCGTCAAGCGTGAACCAACGGGTGCGTCCTGGTGCCGGTGCATCAGGATCCACAGCAATCAGTTCAAGAAAACTCTCGTTACCGGATTGCATTACGCAGTTATGCGTGCTCATCAAATCGTGCTTGCTGCCATTGGGCACTTCTACACCAAGGCTTTTTTTGAGTGAGGCAACACCCGCCGCCAGTGAGGAACAGCCAATAGCAAAGTGGTCAATTTTATGGTTCATGAGTTAGATTCTATCAGGTGTCGTTTAACTTATTTGCTGGCAGATGGTAGCACGGCTATGTGGAGTTACAGGGGCTCGTATTGTTGTTGCTTTTACAATTGGGCAGGGGGGATCTGTAGTTGTTTACAATATGCGCAGGAATGCGATTGTCTGCGTCAATTCGTGGCCTGATACTGGCATGATTGATGGCATACTCCGACAACCAGATTTCAACCTGTTGAACTCCCTGAACATGACTTCGCGCAAAACACTGAGATTACTACGTTTTGCAATCTGCTCAGCAGCTCGATCACTGGTGGCAGCTTGCACAGTTAGTGTTTGGCTTTTTAGCGCCAGCGTCAATGCTGCGGAATTTAAAACGCTCGCTTTTGGTTCCTGCAATCACGGTCATCTGCCGCAGCCGATGTGGTCAGTAATAGAGTCTCACGAACCTGATCTGTTTCTATGGACCGGCGATGTGGTCTACGCGGATACGACTGACCCCGTTAAGATGAAGCGAAAGTACAGCCAACAGCTTAACAGGCCTGAGTACCGGCAATTCACTTCAAAAATACCGGTGATTGGTGTTTGGGATGATCACGATTACGGTATAAACAATGGGGGTAAAAAGCATCCGACTAAGGCTCGGGCGCAACAGATGTTCCTCGATTTTATAGGTGAGCCGCAAGGCACGGATCGGCGAAAGCAAGAGGGGGTCTATACCTCCTACACCTATGGTGAAGGGCTGAACACAGTAAAACTTTTTCTACTGGATGTACGCTACAACCGTGACCTGACCGGCAGCGGGCGTGCGGACACTTTAGGCGAGAAACAATGGCAGTGGCTCGAAAAGGAAATGCAAAACAGTACCGCATCGGTGAATATTATTGTCTCGAGCATTTCGGTAATGTCCACACAGTTTCCGTTTGCCGAAGAGTGGAACGATTTTAAATGGTCGCGTAAACGTTTATTTAAATTGCTTGACGATAACGATTTGCCTGGTGTTCTGTTTCTGACTGGTGACAGACACTTTTCCTCGCATTACGAAGGTAAGGTCAAAGGGCAGGTATATCACGAATTTATGAGTAGTGGTCTGACTCATTACATGAATCGTCCCTGGGTATCTGCGATATTCAAAATAGCTTATGGTGACACTGATAACTACTTCAATCGTAACTTCAGTAAAATTACATTTCATTGGGATCGCCAGCCATTGCAAATGACCTTTGAAGTGTTTGGCACCAAAAACAAACAGCGGGTGGAAAAATCACTCAGCCTGGTGGATGGTTTCTGGTCTGATAAGTTGCCGGTCGCCGCTCGCTAAGGGTCACAAAAGAAAAACTCCTGTCGCAGCTCAGTGGTAGACTGGTGTCATTGCATCTACCCGGTTGAGCTCAATGATTCACAAACGCATAAGACCTTTCAATACCAAAGACACCTACCCGGAGCAAAATCTGGACAACGACCTGTGCCATGCGGTTGTTGCAGGTAACACGGTATATCTGCGCGGGCAGTGCCCGCAAAATCTGGATGACGCGGTGAATATCACCAGTAATGATCCTGTCGAGCAAACCCATAAAGTCATGCAGAATATCAAGCAGCTTATCGAAGAGTGCGGTGGCAACATGGAGCATTTGGTAAAAGTAGTGGTGTATATCACTGACGTCAGGCACCGCGAAGCTGTATACCGTACAATGGGTGAGTATATAAAGGGCGTACATCCGGTTTCTACCGGGTTGGTTGTGCAGGCACTGGCGCGGCCCGAGTGGCTGGTTGAGATCGATGCAACTGCGGTTCTGACTGACGACTAATACTTTAGAATTTAGTATCGACTGCAATGACAAAACTGATTAAAGCCAAAGCGCTTGACCGCGTTGAACCACCTGCTGCTATCGTGATCACAGAGCTCGGCAGGAAGCTTCGTGCAGAAGGCAGAAGCATTGTGTCATTGAGTATCGGAGAGCCAGACCTTGGCACACCAGAGCATGTCACTGAAGGTGCTTATCAGGCAGCATTAAAAGGTGAAACAACCTATTCGCCTATCGGTGGTATTCCCGAGTTAAAGGAGGCGGTGCGCGACAAATTCAGTCGCGAAAATCGGCTGACTTTTGCAGATAATGAAGTCACGGTGAGTGCCGGTGGCAAGCAAGTGCTAAGCAATGTGTTATACGCGACGCTCAATCCGGGTGATGAGGTTGTTATTCCCGCGCCGTTCTGGCTTGCCTACGCACAAATGGTGCAGTTGTATGAGGGCGTGCCGGTAATAGTGAATACGTCAGCTGCAACAGGCTTTAAGGCAACGCCTGAAGAACTCGAAGCGGCGATCACCGAAAAAACAAAATGGGTGATGCTGAACAGTCCCGGCAATCCGTCAGGCGCTGTGTACTCTGAAAAAGACTTACAGGCACTGGCGCAGGTACTGTCGCGTCATCCACATGTCTGGGTTCTGTCAGATGATATGTACGAACATCTTATCTACACAGATGCACCGTTTAAGACAATGGCCCAGGTAGCACCTGAGTTGCGTGATCGTACCCTTACGGTGAACGGGGTCTCCAAAGCTTATGCGATGACCGGCTGGCGGGTAGGGTACGCAGGTGGCCCTTCCGAGTTAATTAAAGCTATGGAGATGGTACAAAGTCAAACCACCAGTGGCACAAGCCGTATCAGTCAATGGGCGGCAGTAACCGCATTGAACGGACCACAGGATTCTCTGGCTGCCAATTTGGAGATCTATCGCAAGCGCAGAACGCTGGTTGTGGATGGGTTAAATTCGATTGAAGGGGTGGAATGCCTGTGGCCTGACGGTGCGTTTTACGCTTATCCGTCGTGCAGTGCTTTTATGGGTGGCACGACTGCAGAAGGTGTAAAACTTGTTTCAGATAAAGAATTCAGTATGGCACTGCTGCAGGAAAAAGGGGTTACTACAGTGCACGGTACGGCATTTGGATTGAGTCCGTATTTCCGTGTTTCCTATGCGGCCTCTGAGGCTGACATCAAAGAGGCTGTTGCACGGATAGCCGATTTTTGCGGTTCTATCGAGCGTCGCTGAGCGCAGTTGTGGTGTACCTGTTATGTGAGCTTGTAGTTCAAAAAATTAGCTATTAAAGTTTCCAGCAGTTTTACAATTCCGTCCGCTGCCTGGCTAAGCAGGCATCGCGTCTTCGACCAGCTGCACCCAGTATGAACAGCCGTGTGGAATCGCTTCATCATTAAAGTCGTAGTCTGGATGATGCAGCAGTGCGGTATCCCCGTTGCCCATAAAAATAAATGCACCAGGACGCGCCTCCAGCATATACGAGAAGTCTTCGGCACCCATAACCGGTGCGACATTCGCATCGACGTTAGCGGGACCGGATACTTTAGCTGCAATACCCGCGGCAAAGTCTGTTTGTTCTTCAGAATTCACTGAAACCGGGTAGCCGTAATGGTATTCAAATGATGCGGTAGCATCCATTGCTTTGGCGGTATGTTCTACCAGTGTTTCCATACGGCTTTTTACGGTGTCGCGCACTTCAGCATCGAGCGTGCGAACAGTGCCCTTAAGACTGACGGTTTGCGGTATCACATTATAAGATATGGTATCGGTGTTAAAAGACGTCACAGATACAACGGCATTTTCAAGCGGGTCGACATTTCTTGCAACAATCGACTGCAGTGACAACATAAGCTGTGAGGCGATCACAGTCGGGTCAATGCCTTTGTGCGGTGCCGCAGCATGGCCGCCTTTACCGGTAATAACAATATCGAACTGATCGGCTGCCGCCATTAATGGTCCTGGTCTTAATGCAAACTTGCCGATATCCATCCCGGGCCAGTTGTGCATGCCATAGACTTCTTTTATATCGAAGCGATCCATCATTCCGTCTTTAACCATTTCATCACCGCCGCCGCCGCCTTCTTCAGCGGGCTGGAAAATCACTGCCACGCGTCCATTGAAATTGCGCGTCTCGCAGAGGTACTTTGCCGCACCGAGCAGCATAGCGGTGTGACCATCGTGGCCACAGGCATGCATTTTTCCATCAGTTTTGGAGGCGTGTTCGACACCGCTGGTTTCGTGGATGGGCAGCGCATCCATATCAGCACGCAATCCGATTACTTTGTCAGAGTTGCTGAGTTTTCCATTGATTACACCGACTACACCGGTGCGGCCAATACCTTCTACAACTTCATCGCAACCGAACTCTCGTAGTTTTGCAGCTACTACGCCCGCTGTACGCTCAACATCGAAAAGAAGTTCGGGGTGCTCGTGAAGATCACGGCGCCATTCAGTGATCTCGGGTAGCAGATCGGCAAATCGGTTCACTAGCGGCATAGAGGGATTACCTGGTCAGTTGGATCTGTCTTTAGCATGCCTGCCAGACCCGTAAATCGCAAGCGGGAAGGGTGGGTGAGGGTGCTAAAAACCAGGGTGCTCGAGCAACTTCGGCAAGCACAATACTCGGAAGAATTTCAGGTATAAAGTCAGGGAGGTTGCGTAGAATAGAGTGTAAGCTATGCGGGTTCTGCTTCGACCTGTACCGTCTTAAACGCAGCTCTGTTGGCAATTTTCTTAAATGGCTGCGGCCGCCCGAGATAATATCCCTGTAAGACGTCACAACCGATTTCACTGAGAAACAGAGCTTGTTTGTGAGTTTCTACACCTTCTGCAACCACTTCTATGCCCAAATCATGTGCAACAGATATTATTGCACGTGTGATAGAACAGTTGTTTTGATTGGCTGGTATATCTTGTATGAAAGAGCGATCAATTTTAACCCGAGTAACCGGTAGTCGTTGCAGGCGACTGAACGATGAATAGCCAGTACCGAAATCGTCTATTGCCAATGCAACTCCGATCTCTCTTAAGTCTTCCAGCATGCTGGTGCTATGATCGGCATTTTCCATCAATGCAGATTCAGTCAGTTCCAGTTCCAGAAATTTAGCGGGTATTCCGGTGCTGGAAAGTATATCAACTACTTTATTTCGTAAGTCACCGTTGGCGAATTGTTTTGCAGAGACGTTAACACTAAGCGTCAGATCTTTGTTGTGAACTCTCAGCTCGGCAAGTTTATGACAGGCTTCAGTAAGTATCCATTCACCTAACGGTTCTATCAAGCCGGTGGTCTCGGCAACTTCTATAAAGTCTGCCGGATTGATAATGCCATGAGTAGGATGATTCCAGCGCAACAACGCTTCATAACCGCTGACAGTGCTTAAACGTAAATCGTATTGTGGCTGGTAGTACAATTCGAACTCAGAATTGCACAGTGCGAGACGCAGATCGCGCTCCAGTTTAAATCTTTTTGTCAGCATGGCATGAAGTGCTTCGGTGTAATACTGTATCCGATTGCGGCCTCTGGATTTAGCCTGATTCATCGCTGCATCTGCATAGCAAATTAACTCTTTCGAATTGTCACTATGATCCGGTGCTACACAAATACCGATACTTGCAGCCAGATGTATATCCGTTGACACAGATTCGTAGGGTAGCGCCAGTTGCGTACTTATATTCTCTGCCATGGCTGAAACATCTGAAACATTCGTGATGTTTTTGAGGACAATTGCAAACTCGTCACCACCCAGGCGGCCGACAATATCCTCTCTTTTTACAGTCGACACCAGACGATCTGCAACGGCTTTTAAAAGCTCATCTCCTGCCTGGTGGCCGAGTGGATCGTTGACTTGCTTGAAGTGATCAAGGTCGAGCAGCAGCAATGCAACTTTCTTTTTATCAATTGTATCCAGAGCGGCTTGCAGCTGGAGTTTAATTCCGCAACGGTTGGGCAGGCGAGTCAGAGGGTCGTGATGGGCGACATAGTGCAAACCATCGCGGGCTACGCGCAGATTTTCTTCTGTGGCTTTGTGCTCACTTAAATCAAGAATTGTCAGATGACAACGAAAGTCTTTATCGACTGACGGTCTCAGTGCCGTCAGTTGCAGTATCACCGGGTATGGCTTCTTTCGGATACTGATAGTAGTGCTGAATCTGCAGTCTTCACCGGCGAGGACCAGAGAAAACTTATCATTAACGTTTACACGATTGCCAGTCTCGATAAAATTAATAAATGGTACGCGAAGCAGCTCTTTCTGCGACTGCCCCAAAAAGCTGGCACCCGCAGGATTAACCTCCACGATTTGCATTTTTGAATCGAGTGCAAAGAACCCAATCGGAGCTGCATGCACGATGGACTTATATCTGGCGTTTTCCGCACGTAATCGCTTCAGCTCTGTGTTTGCATTGAGCGCAGGCGCAGAATCCAGAACCCTTTTTATTTTCAGGGATCTGCTTATAAAACGGAGATTCATATCAGCCTAAAGACGAGCTGTATGACTGGGGAAGTGTTTTCTGAGGAGTGCTACTGCCTATAACAAGGCGATCAACTAACCAGTGCATAACTATACTATTTTCCCATCGGACAGCGGAGACAATCTTAGGATGCAATATTGGTGTCTATTGCTTCCGGAATCGATATGTTTATAGTTCAATCAATCAGGAATGTGAGCGCGAATTTACACTGATTTGCGTGGCAAAGATTACAGTGTTAATACGGTTGGCAGAAATTACATTGAAATGGCGTAAATACGATAGGCTCACTTCTAA
>CAYPDN010000162.1:0-8422 GCA_964409445.1 uncultured Granulosicoccaceae bacterium | reverse complement strand
TCTTGGAGTATCGATAACACTGCAGCAAAAGATCATGCCGGAAGATCTTAAACAAATAGATACCGATGTGATGATTCTCGCTACCGGTGCCAAAGAACAATCACGAGAAATAGTGACAGATCACAGTGTCCCCGTTTTAACGCCATTGCAAATACTGGAACAACAGGACAACACGGCAGCCCACGCCATTGTTGTTAATGATGGCAGAGGGCAAGCCGGTCTGATAGCAGCAGAGTGGTTGCTTGAACGCGGCTGTAAAGTCGAAATCATTAGCGAGGATGTTGCGGTCGCCAGTGACCTGGACCCGACCAATAGAAACGCATGGTACGAAAGGCTTGGTCGGGCAGGTTGTGTATTTACACCTCAGAGTGTTGTCGATCATGTACATAGTGGCGTAATTCACTTGAATCATCTTTTTAGCCAGGTCAGTAATGAACGCTCCTCTATTGATTTGCTTGTTGACTGGAATGGCTGTCGGTCAGAGAATCATTTGTGCAACTTTGCAGAGTCAATAGAAAAAAAATACAAAATACATTCCATTGGTGACTGTGTGTCGCCCAGAGGGGTCGAGCTTGCCATGGCAGAGGCGTTGAATATCACAGAGCTTGTTTAGTGATCACCGGTCGTGAGTGCTCCTTTAGAGGCGTTTGGTGCAGTATGTGAGTGTGCTGCTGAACCAATATTTCAATCAGCTTAAGATAGCACACAATGTGTTTGGTCAATCGAAGTTTCGTTCCCGGTCGTCAGCTCAACTGAAACGAAGTAATTCTTTATATCTCGGATGTACTATATGCCGATGAGGAAGTAGTTTGCAGCAAGGAAGAACCCTGGCTGTGGTTAAGCCTCTGGAAGCGTATTAGTTTATACATCAGACCTGTAGTATATAAGTCAGGCAGACATGAATCGCTTATGCAAACCGGCCAGCCCTCCCATCAGACAGGATTGATCTGATCCGATACAGACCATCTGATAACCGTAACCTATGTAGCGTTCTGCCACATCCGGGTCAAAAGCTAATGTGGCAGACGGCACACCGATCGCTTTGAGTCGCTCTGCTGCATCGCGGATGGCAGCCTGAGCCTCGCTGTGCTCAATATCACCAAGGTGACCCATCGAAGCCGACAAGTCTGCCGGACCAATAAATACACCGTCCACACCCGGCACTTGAGCAATTTCTTCGAGCTCGTTCATCGCCTCCATTGTCTCTACCTGCACGATCACAGTGACCGCTTCATTGGCTTCTTTCAGGTAGGTTTTGTTACGGCCAAAATTTGATGCACGAGAACTGCCTGCAACACCTCGCACACCTTCCGGTGGATATCTTGTGGCAGCCACCGCATCACGAGCCTCTTGTGGGTTTTGTACGTATGGGATAATGAAGTTTTGAACGCCCACGTCCATGAACTGTTTTATTAACACCATGTCGTTCCACGGAGGACGTGCCAACAGGTTGGATTCGCTGCCGCGCATGGCTTGAAGCTGTTCTCTTAGTGTCGGCAGGTCATTCGGTGCGTGTTCACAGTCCACCAGAACCCAGTCGAAACCCGCATCACCGACTATTTCCGCCACAATGGGTGAGGACAGGCTCATCCAGATACCATGTAGTGACTGGCCCGCGGCCAGCGCAGTCTTTAACTTGTTTTGCATGTACTAAATCCGATTAATTAAAGAGAAGTTTACTGTCTGAGTTGATTGTTTGACGGCTATATTATCAACTTCAGTGTTTCAACACAGCCCGATGTCGGTCAGAACCCCGTTGTGTTTGATTCTGCTGTCAGTATTTACGTGGCTATGTCAGCTTTTAAATCGTCGGAGTCAGATGGTATCACCCCGGACGTAGTTGTATGTTGTCTTATTTGACGATAAACGCAACTGATAAAGTGACTTAACGAGATCAGCAAAAATTTAACTTTACATAACGCACCTGGCCCATTTGCTTGTTTTTAATATGTATTGTCAGGACTTGACGCCCAAAGTATGCTTGACCCCCAAAGTATGCTCACAAGAGGCGAAACATGAGTCCGCGCGTCGCTATAGGAGGCTTGCAGCATGAAACCAATACGTTTGCCCGTCTGCAAACAACCCTTGATGATTTTATAACAGCTGCTGCCTGGCCGGGTTTAACTGAAGGTGCTGCTCTGTTTGATGTCTTTGAAACAGCAAACATTCCAATAAGCGGTTTTATTGCGGCGGCAGGCGATTGGGAGCTTGTACCGTTACTTTGGGCGCAGGCGGAACCTGGCGGATACGTAGAGCAGTCCGCGTTTGATAATCTTTCAGATCGATTGCTAAAACGCATTGAGGTGGCTGGTGTTATAGATGCAATTTACCTCGACCTTCACGGTGCGATGGTTACTCGCGAACACCCTGATGCCGAGGCCGAGTTGTTGTTGCGTATACGCCATGTCGTTGGTGATTCACTACCTATTGCTGTCAGTCTGGACTTGCATGGCAACTTATCACCTGAATTTTTCGAACTGGCGTCTTGTGTTGCTATCTATCGCACCTATCCGCACATTGATATGGCCGACACCGGCGCACGTGCGCAACGTCTGTTGTCTTTATTGCTTGAGAGTGGTAAACCGTTTGCGAGTGCCATGCGCCAGCTCGACTACCTGATACCGATTACAGCGCAGTCCACTATGCGAGAACCCGCAAAAGGTTTGTATTCAGATCTGCAGACAACGCCCGAGGGTGTTATCTCAGCTGACATCGCATTAGGATTTCCGCCTGCAGACATACCTGACAATGGCGCCAGCGTTTTAGTCTATGGTGTTGATCAAAAAGCAGTAGATAACACAGCGGATGACATTCTCCTTGCTTTGCAGAACGCTGAAAAGCAATTTCATAACCCGTTGCTCACAACAAATGAAGCCGTGCTGCAGGCGATTAAACTGGCAACCCAGGCAAACAAACCTGTGGTTATCGCAGACCCACAGGACAATCCGGGAGCAGGAGGAACTGGCAACACAACCGGTATCCTGCGTGCGTTGATCGAGTCTGGAGCGCGTAATGCAGCACTGTCTATGATGTGGGATCCTGAAACGGCCGCGCAGGCGCATGCAGCCGGTGAGGGTCAATCTATAAAAATAGTGTTGGGTGGCGAAAGCGGTCAGCAGGGTAATCTGCCTCTGCAGCTGCAAGCGACAGTTGAACAGTTAAGCGATGGTGTTTTTGAATTTAGTGGTGCTATGTATCAGGGATCAACCGGCAGGCTCGGCCAGTGTGCCCGATTGCTGATTACCGGGCTAGATGGTACGGATACAACTTCGGAAGTCCGTGTAGTTGTTGTCAGTGTGCGGTGCCAAAACGCTGATCTCGCTTTGTTTTCAGCTTTTGGTATAGATCCCCTGCAACAGAACATTTTAGTGGTAAAGAGTGCCATACACTTCCTGGATGCGTATGAACCTATAGCTGAAACGGTGTTATTTGCTAAAGCGCAGGGTGACAATCCTTGTGTGCTGGAAGAGCTGCCGTTTACTCAGCTTCGACCCGAATTGCGGATTGGTCCGACGCAAGATATTTCCCGGACCTGAGCCCTTTTTCACTTCCTCTTTCATCTTCATGCGTATTAGCCATGCCGGCCGGAACCGGGTTGAGATTGACGCAACAGTGCACTAACGACGATCAACCCGACAACACTGCGTAAAAAAGAATACCGAAGGTATTTATTCAGCGGCAAGCTATCTGCCACCAATGCCCGTCAGTGTAAAAAGAGGCGATGGCGACAGCCGTATCACAACCAATCTTCCTGAACTTTGACCTGACCGACCGCACAAAACATGTTTCGCAAGACACACAGATTGCTAAATTCACTGTATCCGTGTATTGATAACAAAATGATTAGTGAACTTACGAAACTACCTAAACCATTGCCGACCTCTATCCAGAGCGCGCAAAGGGTGTTCGATTTAGATCAGAGACCTTGGCAATGGAATTGAAATACAGCGCTGATGACATCGCTTTTCGCAAAGAAGTGCGTATGTTTCTGGATGAGTCACTGCATGAACCGCTGATCAAAAAAGTGGCGGCCGATGTACCCTTAAGTAAAACCGAACACGAAAGCTGGCACGCGTCATTGAACGCGCGTGGCTGGTTGGCTCCCAACTGGCCCAAACAATTTGGTGGTGCAGAATGGAGCGCCATAAAGCGGCATATTTTTGAAGAGGAATGTGCGCTTGCCAACGCGCCACGCACAGTACCGTTTGGATTGACAATGCTGGGGCCGGTACTACAAAAATTCGGCCTGCCGGAGCAGCAGGAGTACTGGTTGCCACGCATTCTTAATGGCGATGACTGGTGGTGTCAGGGTTATTCTGAACCTGGTGCCGGTTCGGATTTAGCGTCATTAAAAATGAGTGCGGTTTTGGAAGGCAATCACTATGTAGTTAACGGCCAGAAAACCTGGACCACATTAGGGCAACACGCCAACATGATTTTTTGCCTGGTGCGCACAGATAATGAAGTAAAAAAACAGGAAGGAATTTCGTTCTTACTTATCGACATGAACACACCCGGTGTTGAAGTCAGGCCAATCGTTTTGATTGATGGCACAGCCGAAGTCAATGAGATCTGGTTTAACGATGTAGTAGTGCCGGTTGAAAACCTGGTGGGTGATGAAAACAAAGGCTGGACGGTAGCCAAGTATCTGTTGACCCATGAGCGTACCAACATTGCAGGTGTAGGATTTGCGCGTGCCGGCCTGGCTGCGGTAAAACGAATTGCCAGTGCTGAAATGTCCGCTGGTATTCCATTGATTGAAAATCCATTGTTCGCCGCACGGGTTGCTGAAATCGAAATTGATTTAATGGCCATGGCAACCACAAATCTGCGCATGTTGTCGCGAGCTTCTGCCGCACCGGTGCAATCTGTTGAGAGCTCTATGCTTAAGGTCAAAGGAACAGAGATTCGCCAGGCCATTAGCGATTTGATGCGTCGCGCTGCAGGTCCACACGCGCTGCCGTTTGCCGCTGATGTGATGGAGGATCCGTTTGTATCACCCGATCCTATGCGTCACGGTCGCGTGAGCATGCAATACTTCAATAATCGAAAACTGTCAATTTACGGCGGCTCGAATGAAATTCAACGGCAGATCATTGCAAAGCACACCCTCGGAGGTGGCTGATGATTAGAGGTGGCCAATGAATTTTGAACTTAACGATGAACAAAAGATGCTGCAGGACACGTTGCGGCGTTTGTTGGATGGAAATCATAAGTTAGATGGAGATAAAGAAAGTAGCTGGTCATTGCTGGCAGAGCATGGTTTATTCGCAGCCTTGTTCAGTGAACAACACGGTGGCCTCGGGGGTAGTGGCTTTGATCTGGCATTAATATTTGAAGAGCTGGGTCGCGCCGGATCGGATGATCCGGTGATCGATTCCGCCCTGATCTGCGGGTGCATACTGATGGATCTCGCTCAGGATTCACATACCGAACTGATACACAGAGTTGTTGCCGGTGATGTGCAGTTAGCAATGGCGCACAGCGAACCTGCCACACGTTATGAATTGCATCGGGTTGAAACACGAGCCGATCAACATGTGTTGAATGGTCGCAAATCGGGTGTTTTTAACGCAGGTAACGCGGAATTTCTTCTGGTAACTGCACGTAGTCCGGAAGAGACTGCAAACCGTGACGGCATTGCACTGTACCTTCTGCCTGCCAATACCGCTGGAGTCACAATTCACAGCTATGAAGTGACAGGTGGTGGTAGTGCAGCAGAGGTGATTCTGCACAATGTTCGATTGACAGAACGCGAGCTTCTGTCGATTGATGCGTTGAATGCAATCGAAAGCGCCAACGCATCCGCCATAGTAGCGCTGTGTGCGCAAACGCTTGGAGCAATGGAAACTGCCGTATCCATGACGTGTGAGTATCTGAACACGCGTCAGCAGTTTGGGCGACCACTTGCAGGCTTTCAGGCGCTGGCTCATCGAGTGGCTGACCTGCAGATTGAGCTTGCGCAAGCGCGTTCGGCAGTGATACTCGCGGCAGGTTACCTGGATGCCGAAACAGACATGCGCGATCTGCATTTAAGTGCTGCTAAAAATCTACTCGGTCGAGCGGGAAAACTGATTGCCGAAGAGACAATACAGCTGCACGGTGGTATCGGTATGACAGATGAGTATCGTCTGGGGCACTTTGCAAAAAAAATTATAATGGCGGACCATCGTTTCGGTGATGTCGATTATCATCTCGAGCGTTTCATCGCTTTGTCTGGTAAATCCCAAAGTCCTGTCGAGCATGAGTGAAAAATGGCACGACATACTGGAGTCGCAGGTACTTAAGCGCCCTGATGCACTGGCATATTCAGATACACTGGGTATTCGATGGAGTTATACCGATACTGCAAATGCGGTTGCAGATATTACCCGGCAACTACACACCGCAGGTGTTCAACCGGGAGATCGTGTATTACTGTTGGCGGAAAACTGCACAGCGGTAGTGGCGGTACTGTTTGCCTGCTCCCGATTGGGGGCTGCGATCATACCTTTTAACGCACGTCAGAGCGAAGATGAGGTGGCCCGTGTGCTTGCTCATGCGGAACCTGCGGTAGTTTTGTTTACCTCTGCTGTATCTTGCGAGGCACGGCAACACGCGTCTGGATTCAACGCTGCAACTATGTGCGGCGCATTCGGTGAACTGGATTGTTGCAAACTTAAATCAAACCCTGTCGACCTTGAAGACACTGCTGTCATTCTCTATACCACTGGCACAACCGGTGCGCCTAAAGGTGTCATGCTTACTCATGGCAATTTGCGTTTTGCAGGGACTATATCAGTCGAAGCACGTGAGATAACTGCCAATGACTATGCTTATGGTGTACTTCCGCTGACACATGTATTCGGTTTAGCGTCAGTCCTGACTGCTTGTACCTGCGCCGGTGCCCATGTGTTTCTCGAGCCGCGTTTTTCGCCTGCAAAACTGTATAAAGAGCTGTGCAACGGTGTGACAATGCTTTCGGCCGTACCGCAAATGCATGCCATGCTAATGCAATACGCCAAAGAGCAGGGTTACAAACATTTACCAGCTCAGACGCTGCGCTATGTGTCGGCCGGTGCTGCACCGCTCGACCCGGACTGGAAGCGCCGTGCAGAGGCGTTCTACGGTGTTGCTTTGCAAAATGGTTTCGGGATGACCGAAACGACTGCCGGTGTATGCCTTACACGCAACAAAATTGGTGATCCGGATACATCCTGCGGCCCGCCATTTCCTGGTGTCGAGGTAAAGCTTGATCTCAACGCTGCCGGTGCGGAAGGCGAGGTGGGTGAAGTGTTGATCCGTGGTGATTGTGTGATGAAAGGTTACTTTCGAAGTCCGGAAACAACAGCTGAGGTATTCACCAATGATGGCTGGATGCGTACCGGTGATCTCGGCAGCCTGGATGAACAGGGCCGGTTGCATATTCGCGGGCGCTTAAAAGAGCTGATCATTCATGGTGGCTTTAATGTGTATCCACCGGAAGTGGAAGCGGTGCTCAGCGAGCATCCGCAGGTTATACAGGCAGCTGTTATTGGTCAACGGCAAGACGGCGATGAATTGGTTGTGGCCTTTGTGCAGGCGGCGGAAAATGATTTTCCCGATCCCCGGGAGTTACGGGAATTTGCAGCACAAAAACTAGCGGGTTATAAACGACCATCGCGGATAGAAATCCGTACCCAGCTGCCTGCAGCCGCGACTGGTAAAATTCTTAAACACAAGCTACACGATTTACTTTAAAAGGACAGTGTGTAAAGAATAATTCAGTTAAGGCGGCATACTGGTTTTCTAAGTTGTTAACGCTATTTCCAGCCAGTTAGACGTTACTAATCTCACTTTAACTCTGAGCCTTCTCTTCGATTGACTGTACTCACATTAATGCATCATCAATAACTTATGTTAAATAGAGGATACTGTTTAAGTTTGTGTGTGCGATCACTCTGTTGCTTGCATTGCGCCGACTTCAGTTAGAATCACACAACATCTCAAAATAAGGTCTGCCAATGCATATTGATATGTCGACGCTTACACCAATACAGGCGTATGCGCTGATGACGCAAACCGTGATACCAAGACCGGTTGCATGGATACTGACGCAAAACAGCGACGACAGCTATAATCTTGCGCCGTTCTCGTATTTTAACGGTTTGGCAAGCGACCCTCCGATGATCATGATTTCCATCGGTCTGGCTCCTGATGGCAGCTTAAAGGACACACGTGCAAACATTGATGCGCGCAAGGAATTTATTGTTCATATAGCGCATCGCGAAATGGCAACGGCAATGACCAGATCTTCTGCCACCATGCCACCTAATGAATCCGAGGTCGACATGCTTAACTTGCCGTTGACAGAGATGCCTGGGTCCAAATTACCCAGACTTGCAGATTGTCGTATCGCCTACGCATGTGAATATGATTCAGTGCATATGATCAAAGATCAGGC
>CAYPDN010000161.1:0-8445 GCA_964409445.1 uncultured Granulosicoccaceae bacterium | reverse complement strand
GATAGTGTCCAGCCTTCCCTGTTGCGCAATGCATCACCGGCAAAATGTTCCGAACGGCAAAATCCGTAAAAAGGTGCAGTATCTAAAAAAGTAATACCGCCATCAAGCGCCTCTTCAATTGCACCGCGATGATCTTCTTCTGATACCGGTCTATGGTTACCCGCCATGGCCGCAGTCCCCAGACCAAGCTCGGACACTTGCAGCCCGCTTTTTCCCAGAGTACGAGTGTTGATTTTATTAATAGACATAGACGCTTCGGGTTTAGAGTGATCAGACGGATACGCTAACAAATTTAACGACTGAGCGTCGCTATTTTTAGCCACCAGCCAGTTCAGGCACCACCAGATCTGCAACCTCGCTTTCTATGTACAGTTCTGCACCAGTTAGCGATCTCAGCTTATCCAGAGACACAGACGCAAGCTTCTCCCTTAGTACAAAGCGGTTGTTGTTAATGTCTACAACAGCCAAAGAAGTGTACACACGGGTAACACACCCCACCCCTGTCAAAGGAAATGTACAGTGCTCGACCAGCTTGGGCTGACCGTCTTTCGTTGTATGGTCAGTAATCACAGCCACCCGCTTTGCACCATGGACAAGATCCATCGCCCCACCGACTGCCGGCACGCCTTTTGTGCCTACCCGCCAGTTGGCAAGATCTCCATTCTGCGCTATCTGGTAGGCACCAAGAATGGCAACATCAAGGTGCCCACCACGTACCATCGCAAAGCTGTCTGCCTGATGAAAAAATGCAGCACCCGGCTTGAGGGTGACCGGTTTTTTACCGGCATTGATCAGATCCCAGTCTTCACAACCTTCTGCCGGTGCATCTCCAAAGCCGAGCACACCATTCTCCGAGTGAAAAATTGCTTCGCGCCCTGCTGGTTGAAACTTCGCGACCATTTCCGGAAAGCCAATTCCCAGATTCACATACGCACCATCTTCGATATCCTGTGCGGCACGCCAGGCTATCTGTGCATTGGTAAGTTTGTCCATGATCAGGTTTTCACCGCAGCATAAGATGCACCGGACCGGACCAGTACTTCCTCCTGCTGTGCTTCAGATACCTGTACCACTGCATCAACAAATAGTCCCGGTGTGTGTATATTTTCGGGATCAAGTTCCCCTGGCTCTTTAACAACACTTACCTGTGCGATCGATTTAGTCGCCGCCATACACATGACCGGATTAAAATTGCGACTCGCAAAACGGTAGACAAGATTACCGTGAGTATCCCCTGCTTCTGCCTTTACAATGGCAAAGTCTGCTTTAAGCCAACGCTCCATCACATAGTGTTTGCCATCAAACTCTTTGACTTCCTTACCCTCTGCCAGCTCAGTGCCGTAACTCGTTGGCGTATAAAAAGCTGGTATTCCAGCGCCCGCTGCGCGGATGCGCTCTGCCAGTGTCCCCTGAGGCACCAGCTCCAATTCGATCTGGCCCGCCATGTAGGCTTCAGTGAAAGCCCGTGCATCAGTTGTTCTGGGATACGAACAGATAATTTTCTTAACCATGCCGGCGTCTATCATGGCGGCAATGCCTATTTTGCCATTGCCGGCGTTGTTGTTAATCACGGTTAAATTATCGGGTGCACCAGTTGAGATGAATCGATCAATTAAGGCATGAATGAGTTCGATCGGGGCACCTGAGCCACCAAAGCCTCCAATCATAAGCGCCGAGCCACTGGTAATATCGCTTACCGCGTCAGCCAGTGAATTAATTTCCTTGTTCATTAACCATCGCCACTGCCTCCACTTTTAAAATGCTCCGCCCCCTGATTAAAAAGCACTTTGTTGTTCTGCGCGTTGTGCTGACCACGGTTTTGCCGGTCTTTTAACAGATCAACACCACGCCTGACAGCAGGTCGATCTTTTATTCTGCCGCGCCAATCACTCACATTGGGAAACTCTGCAAGAGAACCTGTCAGCGGCTTTGCTATAAGCACCCACGGAAAAGCTATGATGTCCGCAATCGAATAATCACCGAGCAGATATTCCCGTTGATCCAGTCTGCGTTCCAGCACCGCAAGGTTGCGCTGGTACTCACCACGATAACGTTGCAGCGCATAGTCCTGTTCACCTGGAGCATAGTTGACAAAGTGACTGAGCTGCCCGGCCAGCGGACCCTGATTAGCCGACTGCCAGAACAACCACTCCAGCGCTTCTTTTTTACCAATGTCATCCTGAGGTATTAATTTCCCGGTCTTGTTGGCGAGATAATAAAGTATCGCACCGGACTCGAATACACTCACCGGTTCTCCAGCAACGTCATGATCAACAATGGCAGGCATTTTTGCGTTAGGGCTAATGGCGAGAAAATTATCCTTGAACTGATCCCCTGCACCAATCTCCACAGGTATGGTGTTGTACTCGAGTTCCAGTTCCTCAAGTGCTATTGATATTTTCCAACCATTGGGAGTTGGCCAGTAGTAAAGATCAATCATGTTTACCCCCTTATGCAGATATCGAAGCACAGACTATGGCATTGTCTTCGGCCAGTTGTTCTATTTCGCTTTCACTGTAGCCCGCCTGCAATAAAACCTCATGAGTATGTTGACCCAATTGTGGCGCTGGTGTGGGAGCAGACAATGGAGTGGTAGAAAATACTGCCGGCTGACGTACCTGACGCAAGTGCCCGGCCTCGGGATGCTGGTAGTCTAGAAGTATTTCGTTCGCCTCTATCTGAGGATGTTTTATCATCTGCCTGCGAGTCAGTACCGGTGCACAGGGAACATCCTGCTGCTCCAAACGCTGAATTGCATCTGCACTTTTAAATGAAAGCAAAGCTTCTTGTGTTAATCGTGTTCGTGCGTCTTTGTTTTCTTCCCGAAGTGCTGCATTGGCAAAACGTGCATCCGTTAAAAAGTCCGGCCGGTCAAGTGCTACTGACACTCCGTTCCAGTCTTTATCAGCAACTACAGCCACACTGATATAACCATCTGCTGTTTCGTAAACCAGGTCGATATATGACTGCGCGGTTTCAGTTTCGAGTTCATCACCGATAAAGGTATGTCCACCCATATCAGAACTCCACAAAAAGAACACCACCGTATCTAGCATAGATATTTTAATGTGCTGCCCGGTACCGTTTTTTAATTTAGCAAACAGAGCTGATGTAATCGCCTGCGATGTCTGAATTGCAGTCACCTTGTCTGGCACAATAGTACGTACCAGTCGCGGACGTTGTTCATCAGAACCGGCTTGCACTGTGGTTAAACCAGAGACTGCTTGTATTAATGGATCAAACACCGGCTTCTGTGCAAACGGACCTTCAAATCCAAAGCCGCAGACGGAAACATAGATAAGATCAGGCTTTATCTCTCGCAATACATCTTCACCGATACCAATTCGTGCAGCTACTCCGGGTCTGAAATTTTGAATAAATACATCGGCATCAGCGACAAGCTTTTTTAGCGCCGCCAGTCCCTGTGGTTTTTTTAAATCCAGCACCACGGAACGCTTGTTGCGATTGTTGTTTAGAAACGATGCAGAAAATCCGCCACGACGTGTAGCAACGCGACGCGAGTGATCACCATGGGGTGGCTCTACCTTAATTACATCGGCGCCCTGGTCTGCCAGCATCATGGTTGCCAGTGGACCTGAGATCATTGAAGTTAAATCAATAACTCTGACGCCGTCTAATGGTCCTGCCATTTTAAAGTTGCCTGTTCATAGTTTTTAAAATGATGCAATCAAGCCGCAGTTGTCCGTTGAACAAATTCCTGAATCAGCTGCGCCGTTGCTATCGGTTGTTCCACACAAGGCAGATGGCCTGCTCCCGCTACCAGATTAAATTGCCCACCACAAAGCTTTGTCGTTTCTTCCACCTGCACAGGAGGTGTTGCAGCATCTTTTTCACCGGCAATGCCCATAACAGGCAATTGCAGTTGAGCCGTTGACTCGCGAAAGTCTGCTGCAGCAATTGCCTGACAACAACCGACATAACCTTCGAGAGGTGTTCTGGACAACATATTACTCCATGGAGCCAGGTCATTTTTATTTTGTCGCAGTGGATCAATAAACCATCGATCAAGAATGGCGTCTGTCATTGCTCCCATTCCGCCTTTGCGCAACACAGCAATGCGCTCATCCCACATTGCTTCCGTACCAATCTTCGCACAGGTATCCATCAATACCAGTGCACGTAAAAGATCGGGCCTTTTTGCGGCAAGTCCCTGGCCGATTAACCCACCGATAGAGAGGCCGACAAATATTATTTTGCCAAGCTTCAAAGTATCTGCGACTGTCTCAGCATCGTCTACCAGTTGATCAATACTGTACGGTGCATCCGGACAATCAGAAAGCCCGTGGCCGCGTTTGTCGTAACGGACAATTCGGTAGTTGCCGGACAGGTGCGCAAGCATCAGATCCCACACCCGCAAATCAGTGCCCAGCGAGTTGCTGAACATCAATACCTGCGCGTCCTTCGGGCTATCGTTGGAAATGTGCTGGTCGCGAACGTGCAGGCTCACGCCATCGCCAGACAAAATACTGTGCATCATGATACGACCGCCGTTTTAAAATTCACTCTTGAATGCTAACAGAACACCGATTGAATTGATTCACATTGCACACCGTATCCCTGCCTTGACATCATCGCCCGGTGACAAAAAGTGCTTGCGCACAGCTACGATTGTCGACAGTATCAGTCGGATTAATTAATTGGCCTGGAAAATTCTGAATGCTACGAGTAGGTCTTTTGGGTGCCGGTCGAATCGGTACTGTTCACGCATCGACAATCAACGCACATCGCGGAAGCGAGCTTGCCTCAATATCCGATGCATTCCCGGAGAATGCAAAAAAACTGGCAACACAGTATGGTTGCGAAGTTAGCACCTCCGAGGAGATTATTGCTGACCCCACAATAAATGCGGTACTGATCGCCACCTCAACCGACACCCATGCAGATCTAATCGAAGCTGCAACAAAAACCGGCAAAGCGATTTTTTGTGAAAAACCCGTTGATCTAAGTCTTGACCGGGCGCGTGCTTGTCTTGAGGCCACAAAGTCCGGCACACAACCGTTAATGATCGGTTTTAACCGACGGTTTGATCCGAGCTTTGCCGCATTAAAGGCGGCGACCGATGCCGGTGAAATCGGCTCACCCGAACTACTCTCGATAACATCGTTCGATCCCGAGCCACCACCCATCGACTACGTAAAAGTATCAGGTGGATTGTTCAGAGACATGATGATTCATGACTTCGACATGGCAAATTTCATCATGGGCGATCTGCCCGAAACTGTCACTGCTATCGGCTCATCACTGGTTGATCCTGAAATTGGCAAGGCTGGTGATGTAGACACTGCAGTTGCCACGCTGCAATACACTGACGGACGCATTGCAGTGATCAAGAATTCACGACGCGCGGGTTATGGATATGATCAACGTCTGGAACTACTGGGCAGTAAAGGACACTTGCAAGTTCAAAACCTGACTGAAAATGCAGTAGTGAAATCTACAACAGGTGGAGTCACCAGCGCCAGACCCACCTACTTTTTTCTGGAACGCTACATGCCAGCTTATGAAGCCGAGTGGCAGGCGTTTATGGATGCTGTCACCTCGGGTGCTGAAGTTCCCGTTACCCTCAGAGCTGGCGTGGACGCACTACAGTTGGCGGAAGCTGCAACGCAATCAGCACACACAGGTGTCGCTGTAACCGTTGCCAGTATATAACATTACTATTGTTGAACTGAAGACTTTCTGTATATCCTACGGTAAAGGCTTGAGCGTGCCCCGCTCAACTACTTCACTTGGAAACAATCGCGCTTCCGGATAACGTTCCGGTTCATCTAGCATTGCAACGATTAACTCTATAGAGGAGCTGATAATTTGCTTGATGGGTTGCCTGATTGTGGTGAGGTTAATATTCTGCCAGCCAGCCATCTCCATATCGTTTAAACCAATGATGCCTATATTATCAGGTACACGCAGCCCACTGTCTGCTATAGCGCTTAATGCGCCGATCGACAAGACATCATCACCACAAAAATAGGCTTCTGCAGGTTTTTTTGCACTAACAAGTCGAGCCATTTCTGTTCGGCCTGCATCAAACGAATAGCTGTCGGCAAATGAATGACTAACCGTAACCTGCGGATGCAACGCAAGCTCGCTGGCGAATCCCTCCAGGCGATCCTGTGTGGAAGTTGCAAGCGAAGGCCCACCCATAAAGCCAATGCGCTTATAGCCGCGTGCAATCAGTTCACGAGCTGCTATTTTGCCGCATTCAACATTATCAATACCCACTACATGTACCTGCGGTGTGCTTGAATGACGACCAAATGAGTGAACAACAGGAATATTCGCCTCTTTAAAAGCTTCGGAGAACGCAGGGGTCAACGTCGATGAAGCTACAACCACACCATCGACTGAATACTGCCTCAACATGCGCACCGAGTTTTCCGGATCTGTTTCATCACTCAGATTAACCAGCAACGGTCGCAGGCCGCGTTCCTGCAAGCCTCTGGTGAACAGATCAAACACTTCCAGAAAAATCGGGTTATGAAAATTGTTGGATACCAGACCAATCAATCGAGTACGACCCGTAGTTAAACTCGACGCCAGTGCATTCGGCATGTAACCAAGGTCTGCAGCTGCTTTTTCAACTTTAGCTCGAGTGTTGTCTGAAACCGATGCTCCAGGCGTATAGGTGCGAGATACCGCGGAAGGTGAAACCCCGGCTTCCTTAGCAACGTCTTTCAGGGTCACTGACATTTAATTTCAAAACTAAGCACGCAGAATATACACATGGAATTAAAATTAACGCAGATCTCTGTCAGAAGGTGGCAGTGAACTGGACCCGGGCCAGTCGTCAAAGAAGAATTGCCAGGTAGCAGCAACTGCAACGCTACCGATTATCACACCCCACAGATCAGCACCAAAGACAAATTCAACCAATGCCCATGCTGCACAAGCTGTCACCAACAATACCCGGCGCCACAGTGGCAGGAAGAAATCCAGTTGTAAGTTAAGAATACCTCGGTTTCTATTCATTAAAAAATGACCTGCATCAATGATCCACTTCCCCTTAATCCGCTTCCCCCAATTCGCTTCCAGGGAACCGATTGCCTGATATAAATTTCTTATCGCATCTGTGGAGTTGCGTCTGACGGCACCTAAACAGTTCCACCCATCTAAACAGTTCCACCAAGGGAACTTTCAAGTGACACCATTTCCTGTCCACCAGCCATCATATCCTGTAACTCTTCCGGTGAAATTTCGCCTCTTTGTGCAGTGCCAAGTGTTTTGCCACGATTGAGTACCGTGAATCTATCACCTACAGCAACCGCGTGACGGACATTGTGAGTAATGAATACAACAGCAATTCCCTGCTTGCGTACCTTGTCTACGGTTGCCAGTACATTGGCAGTCTGCCGTACACCCAGCGCCGATGTTGGTTCATCCAGAATCAAAACTTTTGCACCGAAATAAACTGCACGGGCGATTGCAACGGTCTGTCGTTCTCCTCCGGACAAAGTACCTACAGCCTGATCAGGGCTGCGTAGATTGATACCCATCGTACTCATTTGATCCATTGTGACGCGATTAGCGAGTTTTTGGTCAAAGAGTTTAAACGGCCCGAAACTTTTGATCGGTTCATTTCCCATAAAGAAATTTCGAGTTACCGACATCAGCGGTATCATGGCGAGGTGTTGATGAACAGTAGCGATGCCTGCTGTTATAGCTGCCGCGGGATCACTGAATATCATCGGCGATCCTTCAAAAAATATTTCCCCGGCCGTAGGTTTGTGCACGCCGGACATGGTTTTTATAAAAGTTGATTTACCTGCTCCATTGTCGCCAAGCAAACAATGACATTCACCCGGAAACACATCTAAAGACACCCCGGCCAGTGCGATCACTGAACCAAAGTGTTTTTCTATGTTACGCATCTCAATAACCGGAGCAGTCATTATCGTTCTCCCGTGATGAGGCGCCGGATATAGGTATTGAGAATAACTGCAGCCAGCAGAATCACACCCACAAATACGCGGTACAGAGAATTATCAACACCGGCAAAGAACAACCCCTGTTGCACCACACCAAAAATCAGTGCACCCAGCGCTGCACCGATTACCGATCCATACCCACCCGTCAGAAGCGCGCCACCAACCACGACAGCAATGATCGCCTCAAACTCTTTCAGCAGCCCGCGATCCGCACCCGCTGAACCGAATTCCATAACCTGACAGGTTGCAAAAACTGTTGCGCAGAAAGCGGTAAAAACAAACATTAATATTTTCACCCGATTCACCGGCACACCTGAATTTCTGGCAGATTCTGCGTCTCCGCCCGCAGCAAAGATCCAGTTGCCAAATCGAGTGCGGGTTAAAAGGATATGCCCGAAGATTATTAATACAATTGCCCAAACTACGAGCATGGGTATGCCGTCCACTACCGGTTGTCCGGCACGGTTGCCGCGTTGAAAAGTTTCGAGAATGCCGGCAT
>CAYPDN010000160.1:0-8493 GCA_964409445.1 uncultured Granulosicoccaceae bacterium | reverse complement strand
CCTAGTCCTGAAGCTCAACCTGCCAGACAGGTAGCTCTGACGTTCTGTCGCTGATACGCGTGACAGATCCGTCCCGCAACAGCCATTCCGACACCACTGTATTAAACAAAACCGCCTGCACATAGGCGCGAGTTTCATCGAACGGGATTGTCTCCAGCCACAGGTCTATCGAGTCCGGTCTGTCTGCAATCCACTTCTTAACTCTAGACGGTCCTGCATTGTAGGCAGCAGCAGCGAGTGCGATATTGTTATCAAATCTGCCCAACACATGATTGAGATAACTAGTCCCGAGTTGGATATTTAATTCACTCTCAATCAGTCTCCATGCAGGTGCTTTTACACCAAGGGATTTTCCCATTTGCTTTGCGGTAGCTGGCATCAATTGCATCAGACCTACTGCACCGGCAGGCGACTTTATATCTGAAATAAAACGGCTTTCCTGGCGCATTACACCGTAAACAAATTCACGCGGAACACTGAAGCGATTCGCCATCTCGCGAACGTGACTCTGATGAGCCGCTGGAAACATAAGCGACAATACACCTGATTCACCCGCTGTATTTGCAGCGTCAAGCGCGCGATCATGCCAACCTACAGACTCAGCGAGGTAAGCCGCTGCAAGAAACCTGGCCTTTGACGACGACTTCATCGCACGGTTCCATTCACGACGTCCTTCCCACGGTAAATCAACCAGAAAATACTCAACTGCCTTGGCAATTGCTGGTGATTTTTTCAACTGCTGCAATTCAGCTTCATCCACTAAAGGGGCAGTAGTTTCTATTCGATAGTCTTGCCGTAACTTGTCTGCGGCAAGAAACCCGTAGTACTCAAACTCACCTGCAATACTTTTATAGATTCTGGTGGCATCTGCCTGAAACCCCTGCGCTTCAACACAGCGCGCCCGCCAGTATTGCCATCTTGCTTCACTCTGTTCTTTATCCGTGAGTTCATCCAACCGAGCGACGCAACGCTTCCAGTCTCTATCCCTCAACGCGAGCCTCACTCGCCAAAATCGCACATCACGGTTTGCAACTACACTGGCTAATAAAGACTTCGCCTCTGGCATGCCTCTTTTTGCAGACAACACTGCATACTTTGCGAGAGTCTGTTGGATACTGTCGTCGCTGAAGCCAAACCGCTTTGCACCAGTGCGCCAGAATTCAGTGGCAGCCAATAAGTCTTTTCGTGCCCAGCGTCGCAGCAACAGAGTGGCGATTTCCCGATGGTGGATACTGTCACCACGCATTGCAGCAGACGGCAATAACTCCTCAGGTTGATCGGAGCTGTCAATCCACGCTCGCACAATACGGCCGTCACGCCGATTAAAGTACTTCAACAACTGCCGAGCCGCATCAAGCTTGCCGCGCACAATTAATGCGACAGTACGGCGCCAGAGTGCAGCTGTCGGCACGTCAGGTACCGCGGAAAGCAGTGATGAAAACGCTGCATCGCAATTTTCAGTATGGCGATCGACATCAGTCCAGAGATCGCGACTGGCCTTATTAAAGCGCTTGGGTGACCCATTTTTAAACCCAGCCAGGAGATCATCACACGGATGCACGGGAACATTTTCACCGACAGATGCACGCTTGTAATCCTGCCAGCGTGACAGCTCAACACTTCGATCTTTTATCGCACCCAGCAAACGCCGATGCAGTCGCCTGTCTTCTTTTAATCTGGCAACCTGATCCAGAAAGTCAGCGGGAACAGAAGCCACGCCAATCTGCTTCCTCAGCAGCAGATAATCGAAGTACTCTTTTAACGGATAACCTTCGAGTTCATCATTTCTTGCAGCGACATCAGCAACCTCACCGGATCGCAACATTTGGGTGAGGTCCAAAAAAATCTGCCGCTGTTCGCTGTAGCGTTCTGAGAACGGAACACTGTTGGCCTGAGCCACATAGAGTGGACTCATCAATAATATAAAAATCAGAAGTTTAATAAGTCGTGCAGGCATCTCTTCCACTTGTCGCGAATCTTTTCTGATAAACACGGCTCGAGAAAAGAGCAAATTCAAGACAATGATCAATTAATGTACAACGCAGATCTTACAACTGATTACTCTCAACAAATCGTAAAACCGGCAAATCGCATAACCGGCCGTGCTGCTAAGCATTGTTATAGCGAGCACCGAGAGTTACAAACTAAGTAAATCAGGATTTGTTTATAATCCTGTTTGCATCTGTTAAAAGCAGCTGCGCAAGACAGTCTAACAGTATTGGAAAACTTTGTGCTCTCTATAGCCCGTTCAGAAAATCCGTTGATCGACATTGGTGCAAATCTGACTCACGAGTCTTTCGGCAGCGATTTTGAAGACGTTACCACACGCGCTCAACAAGCAAACGTAGATCACCTGATCATCACCGGCTCAGACATTGAAGACAGTGAAAAAGCAATAGCACTTGCGACGGCCAATACTAAATTATTCTCTGCAACCGCTGGCATTCACCCGCATCACGCCGATCAATATTCAGATAAAGCTCATCGGGAGCTGGAACGACTATTACAGCTTGAAGTAGTAAAAGCAGTCGGGGAAACCGGTCTCGACTTTTTTCGCGACATCTCACCGCGCGATCAACAAATTGAGAGTTTTCTGGCGCACCTGACGCTCGCTAAAAAATTCAACAAACCGTTATTCCTGCACCAACGCGAAGCGCATGACACTTTTCTTGGCATATTGAAAGAACACCGCGACTCAGTTGGGGACGTTGTGGTTCATTGCTTCACGGATACGGCACAAGCACTACAGGATTACCTTGAGCTCGATTGCTACATCGGCATTACAGGATGGATTTGCGACGAACGCAGGGGCGCTCATCTGCTCGATTGCGTCAATTCAATTCCGCTAAACCGATTGATGATTGAAACCGACGCACCTTACCTGATGCCACGCAATTTACGGCCAAAACCAAAAACCCGACGCAACGAACCGTGCAACCTGCCGGTCGTGCTGGAAGCCATTGCGTCAGCAAGAACAGAATCCAGCGAGGAGCTGGCGCTGGCCAGCACTGAAAACGCAATCAGGTTTTTTTCTCTTCAGCGCTAGTGGGGCGCGCAACTTTGTTATTACGTTGGGGCGCTAATTTTTAGTTGCCATGGCAACGGTATAGACCGGTCCCTGCTTAAGCTTTTTGTAGTTGCCGAAAAAATCCGTGAAATTCCGTTTTACAAATTGCCTCAAGCCGTTGATCGTCACAATATAACAACATCCTCCGGATTTAAGCTTTGTATAGATGTCGCAGAACATCAGCGTGTACAGCTCCTTACCAGATTTGGCCGGTAAATTAGTGACGATCAGATCGAAGTCTTTTGCGTCCACCTGATTAAGGCCGTTACTAAGAAAAATATCGGTGTTAGACAGATCGTTGACGATCGCATTCTTGCGGCAATATTCAATCGCGACAAAGTCCTTGTCTATCAACGTCACGGAGCCTTTCGGGTACAGAGATGCGAGCGTCAGCCCCAGTGCACCGTAGCCACAACCGACATCCAGACAACGGCAGTTGTCGTCCACCGTCAGATATTCGAGTAGCAAGCGGCTACCCTGGTCTATTTCTTTTGGTGAGAACAACCCCCAGGTTGTATGAAAAGTGAGCAACTGCTGACGAAGTGTTTCCGAGAATACAATATCGCGCCTGAATTTTTCCATCTCGGCAGGCGTAGGCAGTGGAATCATTACAATAACTCGGTGAACTATTGCATAATTATCGCAGCAGCCGGGGCCGAACCTCAAACACTGACGGAATCACCAATTTGAGCTACAAATTGGGTGTACGGAAACACCATACCGGCAACAGAATTCAATATTAGTGGACCTTCATCATGCGGTTAATTTTACTCGGTGGCCCTGGGGCCGGGAAGGGGACTCAATCCGCTTTCATCGCCGAGAAATACTCAATTCCAAAGATCTCAACCGGGGATATGCTGCGCGCGGCCATCAGAGCCAAAACCGACATCGGCCACAAGGCCAAAGCGCTGATGGACCAGGGAGAGCTGGTACCCGACGACATGATTATCGGACTGGTCAAAGAGCGTATCGGCCATCCTGACTGCAAACCCGGATTCCTGCTCGATGGATTCCCGCGGACCATTGGCCAGGCAGAGGCATTAATGGAAGGCGGCATCCTGATTGATGCGGTAATTGAAATTGGCGTCAACGATGATGAAATTGTCAAACGCATCAGCGGTCGACGCGTACACCCGGAGTCAGGGCGTACTTATCATATTGAGTTCAGCAAGCCCAAAAAAGAAGGATTCGACGATCAAACTGGCGAGCCGTTAATCCAGCGCGCCGACGACTCAGAAGAAACCGTCAGACATCGGCTAGCGGTCTATCAAAAACAAACAGAACCGCTGATCAGCTTCTACAAAAACCTGAGTGAGAAACACGGTGACGCCGCACCCGAATTTATATCTATCAAAGGTACAGGCAAAGTCGAAGATATCCGCGATTCGATACTGGCGGTGCTCGAAGACGTGAATGGCGCTGTTTCGTAGAGAAAACACATACAAAAAAGGGGCTTTGTAGCCCCTTCTCCATAATTGCATTGAAACCAGATCGCGTTAACGCAGTTTCACTTCGAGTGAATCAAGTGTTTCCATCGTCACACCGCCACGCGCCAGTCCGGATGACCGTTGGTATCTCTCTACAGCGTTGAGTGTTGAGCTACCCAGCACACCATCTACATCACCCGGATCAAAGCCTTTTGTCTTGAGCGCTTGCTGCAAGTTGGCAATGATCTCCTGATTAACGTTTGTTTCACACAGTATTGGTTGCCAGCTAAGTCTTTCCGAACCAACTTTAACTCGCTTGGTAACCGTCTGGAACTCGGCTGGCAAACTAACGCGCTGCTCGCGCGCAGGCTCTACCATCTTGCGAACCCTTATCGTGCTGAAAGTCGCTGGCTGAGTTGATTTTCTAACTTCGGCAGGCTTGTCTACGACCTGCTTGCGAACTGTCTTGAATACCGCTGGAACATCTACCGATTGAGTCGTTGCCGGTGTTTTCACAACCGTGCGTGATATTGTCTTAAAAGTCGCAGGCTCTACTACCAGACACAGAATTTCACCGGTAGTGTTGTCGATTTTCTCGATCGGTCCACGGCCTTTTTTCCACGTCGTTTGCTCTGGGCGATCAAGCACACGCTCGGTTACTGTGTCGTAAACTGCCGGCACTGGCACAAGCCTCGTGGTGGCTGGCTCTACCATTACCCGCTCTTCAACCCAACGATATACCGCTGGCACCACTGTCAGTGTTTCCGATGCCTCTTTGGCTAAGACCCGCTCTTCAACCCATTCGAATTTGGCGGGAATTATAGTGACTTTCTCGCTGGCCTCGCGTTTGACCACTTTCTCGCTGATCGTGTCGTATTTGGCTGGAACCAATACTTTTGCATAGCACTCCCCTGGCTGCGCGTCTGGCGGATACAAACTCAGGTCGCCGCTATTGACGTCCTGCGATTCAGCGACACCGGTAGCAAATAGCGCCAGTGCAATGGAAGTACCTAATTTATGAAATCTAGAGGACATATCAACAATCTCTTAATGGTTGTTTTTGGTGCTGCGTAGCTCACAATTCGAATGTTGCGATACCGTTAAGTCTATTATGTCTCAAAACTTACCAGCTTGTCACCCTGTTTCATATTATTTTCAATTCGATTCATTTTCCTAACGCCCTCAAACAGGCAAAAGCTTCGGAATCAAGCAATTCGCCCGTTTCAAAGTCCATTTCCGGGTAATCCAGCCCGTGCTGATCACAGTAATCTGCCTCTTTTCGCCGATACCACTTGAATAATGTCTTGTTGTAAGTGGTTTGATCGAGGCGACGCCGGGAGTAGAAGCCCGCCACATCACGTTGTCTCTGTGCCTCGGTCAATACAATTGCCGCGGCAACCGACACGTTGTACGACTCGACCATGCCCTGCATCGGGATACTTACATGGTCATCAGCCAGCGCCGCTGCCTCCTCACTAACACCAAATAACTCAGCCCCAAAGAGCACTGCGGTTTTCTGGCAGTAGTCAATTTCGCGAAAGTTACCGGATCGATCACTCTTGTGTACTGCAACAATTCTAAATCCGTCTTTTTTAAGTAACTCCATCGCGGTGTTTATATCGCTATGAACACTGAGATCAAGCCACTTATCGCTACCCATCGCAATACCGCTACGCGCTCTAAAGTCTTCATTCTCCGGCATCACAGCATGCAAACTGAAGACACCGGTGGCATCACACGTTCGCATAACAGCCGAGACATTGTGCGGCTTGTGCATATGATCGGTTATTACGGCGAGGTCCGGTTGTCTCCTGTCAAGACACGCCTTTATTTTGTTCAGCCGCGCTATTGTCACGGATGACTTTCTATCACTTCACGCAGTGCGTGGTGAGTTGCCTCCGGCTTTTCAGACATCATCATATGTCCGCAGTCTGGCAGACATATTTCACGTGCGTTTGGAAATGCACCCAACAACTCGACGGTGTTTCTTCGTGGAGTCATCTGATCATGCTCTCCGAGTATCAAGCCAACCGGACATGAAATTTTTGCAGCTGTATCAAGACCACGCTTGTATTCATTGCAGGCGTTAAGCGCTGTATATAACACACCGTCATTTGCACTTTCCAGAATCCTTTCAGCCAGAAGCTGCGCTGATATTCCCGCAACAGGATTACTGCCAATCTGGGAGCCAAAGCTATGTCCGAACAAAGAAATCATATCGATAGCCGACTGATCGTTTGCACGTGCTGCATCGAGCAATGGATCGCCAACGACCATTGGCACAGCAGTGCCGAGCATCGCCAGTCGTTTCAGGTTCGGCAATAACGCTGCAGCTTCGAGTGCTACCAATGATCCCATGCTATGGCCGACAATATTTATCGGGTCTGTAAGACCTAGCTGCGCAACAACCTCACTGACAAATTCTGCATTCTGTTCAATGCTCGCCAGTGCCTCACCACCTGACAAACCGTGGCCGCGAAGATCTAGTGCTGCGACGTTAAAACCTGCTTTAGCCCAATACCTGGCCATCAGCGTCCAGACTGTGTGATTCATTCCTGCGCCATGAATGAATACAATACTTTCGCGTCCGGGAATGTGTTTCTCACCACCGGTATAAACGAAAACCTCCTGACCTGCAGATGTTATCTTCATGATTCAGGCTCTTTTGTTGGAGCCTTCTTTGGCGATGCTTTCTTCTTTTGCGATGCCTTAAGCGCTGCCGACAGATCATTAATCAGGTCACGTTGATCCTCAAGACCAATAGACAACCTCACCAGTCCTTCTGAAATACCTGCTTCTTTTAACGACGCTGCATCCATCCTGCTATGTGTCGTACTTGCCGGATGAATAACAAGAGACTTGGCGTCACCGACATTGGCAAGATGTGAAAACAGATTGAGCTTTTCTATAAAGCGTCTTCCCGCATCACGACCTCCCTTCAGTTCAAAACTAAACACCGCTGTGCAGCCTTTAGGCAACAACTTTGCTGCGAGCTCCCTGTCAGGATGATCAGGCAGTTCGGGGTAGGCAACACTCGCAACGGCTTCGTGCGACGCCAAAAACTCTACTACCGCGCGGGCATTTTCGATGTGGCGATCCATGCGCATGGACAAGGTTTCACAACCCTGCAATAAATAGAATGCATTGGCCGGGCTCATACTGGCACCGAAATCGCGCAAGCCCTCTTTACGAGCCCGCATTGCGAACGCGCTCGGGCCAAACTCTTCAACGAAATTCATTCCGTGAAAACCATCGTATGGTTCAGAGAGCTGGGTAAACTTTCCGGACTCTGCCCAGTCAAAGCGCCCCGAGTCAATTACACAGCCACCAACAGCAACACCGTGGCCGCCAACAAACTTGGTGAGTGAATGCACGACGATATCTGCACCGTGCGCCATTGGCTTTATCAGGCACGGTGGCGTTAGAGTTGAATCAAGTACCAACGGCACGCGGGCGTCGCTTGCTATCTTTGATATTTTCTCAAGATCGAGCACTTCACAACCAGGGTTGGCAACTATTTCACCGAACAGCAGCTTGGTGTTATCGCGTAATGCGTCCTGCCATTGTTGCGGATCCTGCGGGTCGACAAAGGTGGTTTCAATACCAAAGCGCGGCAGCGTGTATGCAAGCAGGTTATGCGAACCGCCATAAAGTGCTCGTGATGCAACAATGTGCGATCCTGCACCGGCAAGGGTGGTGATGGCCAGATGAATGGCAGCCATGCCACTCGCGGTACAAACTGCCCCTACTCCACCTTCAAGCGCCGCCATGCGCTCCTCAAGTACCGCCACCGTCGGATTTGATATTCGCGAATACACATGCCCTGCACGGCCAACATTAAAAAGTGAGGCAGCATGCTCACTGTCCTGAAAGACAAACGATGTGCTTTGGTACAACGGCGTAGCACGCGAGCCAGTAGACGGGTCAGGGCGCTGCCCGGCGTGCAACATCAACGTATCAAATCCAATATGGCGGGGCATGGTGTGATCCTGGGTAATG